>JBFMDH010000019.1 GCA_040754075.1 Acidobacteriota bacterium | reverse complement strand
AGTTTATTGATCGCGTCTATTCACGAAGTTGGCTTGGGTTGTGGAATACCATCCAACTCAAGCTCATCAGCTATCAGTTGCGTCACAGCGGCATCCTTGCTGCCTGATTCAACTCAATACTCAGGTTTACTTAAATTTTTTAGAATCTCGAAAACCCGATTGGGGGGAGCAAAGCTAAAGGTTTGTTCCCAACGATCTGCCTTGGCGTTTCCGATAAACATAATCGAAGCGTGTTGTTTAAACCCGGTCGAATCCCCAATCATCGCCTTCAATAACTTTTCAATTTCGGATTTTTTACCGGTTAAAAAAGTCCACCCGGGTTTGGCATTAAACTGAGATGCCCAATTTTTCAGTTTCTCCGGTGAATCATTTTCCGGGTCAATACTGATGGATATTAGCTTCAAATTGCTTGGCTGATTTTCAAGTTCAGCTTGTATATTGCTAAAAGTTTTAGCTTGCATTGGGCAAAGGGCTTCACAGGTGGTGTAGATAAAATTGATCGCCACCTGTTCATTTAAAATTAAATCGCTAAAGAAGTGCCAGGTTTTTCCATCTTGGTCGATAACCTCGACATCAGGAATTGTGGCATTCCGAAATTTTGAAGGTTGTGAGGTGTTGGGCTGAGAAGCGTTTTTATGACAGGTTTGGTGGATAGCCGTTTTCCCCTTTTGCCTGGTTATTTTGGAGTTGGTTTTGGCGAAAGAAATTACCGATAACCATAACACCACCATTATCGTGATGATTCCACAACTGTATAGTTCTCCACGTGATTTTGTTCCTGACATATTCACCTTCTGCTTTTTCAGATGTGTTTAATCCCGCGCTTCAAGGCATACTCCGAATTACTATTTGATAATTTGGACAATCTTACCGACAGACGGAATCCCCTGCTGATTTAAAATAAACAGCAAATAAAATCCCGGTGGACAGATATTCGCGCTCGAAGGCGTTTGTACTATTAATCGGTTGTTTTGTTTAGCGAAGTTTAATTGAATAAACCGCTGTTCCATGTTGAACGAGTGAGTGACCGATGAAAGTCGAATCAGGCTGACCATCGAAATATTTTGAATATCGGGCGTGGTGATACTGATTTTATTGCCATAAGAAAATTTACTTGGTGCGAACGAAATCGTTGGACGTGAGCCTTTCGCCAAATAGGGAGGCGAGAAAATTTCGGCATTATCGTGATCATAATCGCTGCCACCTGCCGCCGGCAGTCCGCCACCTGCCGATAACACACGCCCATCAGGAAGCAATAAAGCGACCGAATGATATAACCGTCTTTCAACGCAGCTATCGAGCAATGTCCAGGTTTCGGTTTTCGGGTCAAAAATTTCAGCGGCAAAAACCGAATCCGAAGGGTCGTTAAAGCCAGGGCTGCTGGTTCCCCCGGTGACCAAAATCCGACCATCAGGAAGTAATGTCGCGTTATGTTGACGGCGCGCAAAATTCATCGGAGCCGTATAACGCCACTGTGGGTTTGCGCTGTTGAGGTCGATAATTTCACAGGAATTCGTCGGCGGGGCGATGCCTCCGCCAATTAAAATAATTTTGCCCGGCGCGTACATAACGGCTGACCCATAATCGCGAAAACCGAAATTACTTCGTGGGCCGACAGTCCATTTACCGGTTCCTTTGGTGTCAAGAAAACGAGTGTCCTCCTCTGGGCCGGCATAAAAGACTTTGCCATTAGGCGCGAGAAACATAAATGGATAGGTCGGCAATGCGAGTTCTGCTGCGGTTAATGAACGCCAGGTGCCATTGGTTTGGAAAACCTGTGGCAGGGTATTGTTATCCCGATTTATATCGGTTCCGGCGACCACCAGCACTTCTCCATTGGCAAGCGTGGTATTGGTAGGATACCATCGCCCGGCATTCATATCAGGAGCCTTTGACCAACTGTTGGTGCGGTAATCAAAAATATTGGTATGGGGTTCACCACGAAAATTATCGAAATGGTGCCCACCGGTTGCCAGTAATCGACCATCCGGAAGCAACGAATGACCAGCGCAAAACAGGTGTGTGTAAGGATTAAAAATAGTTTGAAAGGTATTGGTTTTGGGGTCCCACGTCCAGGTATCGGAATCCAACCGCGAATCATCGCGTGCCCAGAAAAGTACCTGACCATTCGGTAGTAGGGTGGCGTGGATAGCAACGGATGGAAAACTTTGAACCGCTGACCAATCGCCTGCGCCGGTTAGATAAGAAATGGAATTATCTTTTGATTCAAATTGCTGCGCTGAAACGGCAACTGGTTTTGTGAAATATGTTGTTAATCCCATTATGGCGATCAACAAAAACGAAACTATTGACCGATGACGAAATGTGGGGAAGGGCAATCGCATACGGGTTCTCCTATCAAATTCTTCCTATTCAGGGAGGGTAAATGATGAATGCATATTTTCTCCCAAAAGAAATTGTGAATTTTTTCGCTTAGGTTATTTTACTCAAGGCGGATTCCTTGACCGGGTTTAGCCATCGCGTATAATCGTTTGTTATTTTAGAGCTGCAAAAATGATGCCTCATGAAAGACTTTCGCATCCTGTTAAATAATGTCCGCCCTTATTCGGGACTCTTCACTCTGGCGTTAATTTTAATGACCCTGGTGGGACTTTTCGGGGCGGCACGGACAGCATTAATCAAATCAATTATTGATAATTTGACCACTAATCCCGCCGCTTTCTCCGGCGGGCTATCAGCCCTGGTTGATATTAATCGGTACTTACCCGCCACAGATAACCCGCTGCCGATGATTGCCGGATTGCTGGTGGCGTTTACCTTGATTCGCGGCACCTCGGAATATTTTTCAAACGTTTTGATGTGGCGAATCGGCGTCAATGTCGTAGTTAATTTACGACAGCGGCTGTATGATCACATTCTCAAACAGTCTTCGGAATTTTTTACCGAGCATCCCACCAATGAATTGACCACCCACATCATCAGCGATTCGGAACGTGTTCAAAATTCCGTATCCAACCTGCTCGCTGATTTGATTATGGAGTCGTTTAATTTCATCTGGTTATTTATTCTGGTGATTTTTTTAAATTGGCGATTGACGCTGGCGGTTTTATTAATCGGGCCATTGGTTTATCTCCTGACCATGAATTTCGGGAAACGGCTGCGGCGAATTGCCCATTCAACTCAGAAAACCACCGAAGAAATTCTCGATATTGCCCAGGAAAGCATCGCCGGGCATCGCATTGTCAAAGCCTTTGGGATGGAGAGATTTGAAGGAAAACGTTTTGAGAACGCCTTGCACGGTTATGCCAGACATCAATATCGCGCCGCCCGATATGTTTATCTCTCCTCGCCGATACTGGAATTGGTGGGCGTTTTAATCGCCGCCGGATTTTTACTTTATACGCAAAAATTGATTTCCATCGGGCAGATGACCATCGGCAGTTTTGCAACTTACCTGGTCGCCATGCTCAGTATGTACGATCCGATTCGCAAATTGTCGAGATTGCATAATTTTTTCCAGCAATCTTTTGCCGCCTTCAACCGCATTTATTTATTGCTGAATACCCATACTGAAAAAGCCGATAAACCGAATGCGGTGGAAATCGCCCCGCTCAAAGACAAAATCGAATTTCGCAAGGTGTCATTCCAATATACCGATTCCAAAGTCTCGGTCTTAAAAGATATAAATTTAACCGTGAATCGCGGCGAGGTGGTCGCGCTCGTCGGGCTTTCCGGGGCTGGAAAATCGACTTTGACAAATTTATTGATGCGGTTTTTTGATCCGACTGAGGGTGAGATTGTCATTGATGGGCAAAGCATTAAGGACGTCAAGCTGGATAATTTACGTTCACAATTATCCTTAGTAACCCAGGATGTTATTTTATTTAATGATTCAATATTAAATAATATCGCCTATGGAAGACCGGATTTTAATCGCGAGCGCATTGAAGAGGCGGCGCGCGCTGCCTATGCACATGATTTTATCTTGGAACGCGGCGGCTATGAGACTTTGATTGGGGAGCGCGGCGTCAAACTCTCTGGTGGAGAACGTCAGCGTCTGGCAATCGCCCGTGCCTTATTGAAAAACACCCCGATTTTAATCCTGGATGAAGCGACCTCTGCCCTCGATACTCAATCCGAACGGCTTGTGCAAAATGCTTTGACCAATTTAATGCGCGGACGAACCACCATCGTTATCGCGCATCGTTTGACTACTATTCATCGAGCAGACAAGATAGTTGTTTTAGATAAGGGGAAAATTGTTGAAACCGGCAAGCACGAAGAATTGATGGCGCATGGGGGTATCTATCGTGACCTTTACGAATTACAATTTTCTAATGAGATTGCCGAAGAGGTGAATCATCCTTCGCTTGAAGCCATAATAGAGTAAAGCTCAAGCGGGGTTGCCTCGGTAAAGGATAAGGTTAAAACAAAATCAAAAAAGAAAGAGTAATCCTAAAATTATGATAAAGAGTATGACAGGTTTTGGTCAGGGAAGCGCATCGGGTGAAAGTTTTAAGGTGCGCATAGATATTCGTTCAGTAAATAATCGATTTTTGGATATTCATTTGCGAATGCCGCAGGAACTTTCCAGCCTGGAAATCAGTTTGAAAAAGGTTATTCAGGCAAAATTGAAACGCGGTCGAGTTGAAGTCACCACTTCAATTGAACAGATGAAAAATGCCACCTTTGAAATAAATAAACCCTTGGTTGCAGGCTACCTCGCTGCCCTTGCCAAAATGAAAAGTGAGTTTAACCTGGCGGATGAACCATCCTTGGAGTTGATTGCCAAATTGCAGGGAGCCTTGCAGGTATCTCAAGACTCCAATGAATTGGATGAAACGCTGGTTGCCGGAGTCATCGAGGCATTGGAAAACGCCCTGGATTCTTTAACCATTATGCGTGCTTCAGAGGGGCAGGAATTAGCCAAAGAATTAAATGAAAGGCTCAACCGGATTGAAAGTCAGATTCCGGTTATTGAACGCGAGGCAGTCCGTCTCCCGGAAATTTACCGGGATAGATTAATGAAGCGATTGCAGGATGGTTTGAAAAGCGCGCAGATAGATGAAACCCGATTGGCACAGGAAGTTGTTTTACTGGCAGACCGCAGCGATATTAGCGAAGAAATTGCCCGATTAAAAAGCCACGTCATGCAAATGCGAGAGGCAATTGATGCGGAAGATGAAATTGGTAAACGCCTGGATTTTATTTTGCAGGAGATGAATCGCGAAGCCAATACCATCCTGTCGAAATCCAACGACCTGGCAATTAGTGACGCGGCAATTGTCATTAAAACCGAAGTTGAGAAACTTCGCGAGCAGGCACAAAATGTCGAATAGCTTTTTATTAAATCGGCATTGAATCCATTGAATATTAATTGACCCAGATTAATTCGGGAGTTTCTAAAAAATACCTCATGACGGAAGGCAATTTGTTCATTGTTTCGGCACCATCTGGCGCTGGGAAGTCTTCATTGGTTCATCACGCCTTAAAAACCATAGATAACCTGTGTTACTCTATTTCTTACACGACGCGCCAACCTCGTGGATTAGAGCAAAATGGTAAAGACTATTATTTTGTTTCTCAGGACGTATTTAAATTCATGCGAGAAAATGGCGAATTTCTGGAGTGCGCCGAAGTTCACGGGAATTATTATGGAACGCATCAAGCGACCACCGACAAAATAATCAAGAGTGGAAAGGATGTTATCCTGGATATAGATGTGCAGGGCGCAGCGCAGATAAAAGAAAAGATGCCCAAAGCGATAAGCATTTTTATTTTGCCCCCATCACCTGAAATTTTAGAGTCAAGATTAAGGGCACGCGCCGAGAATACCGAGGCGGATATTGAACGGCGTTTAAAAAACGCGCGTGATGAAATCAAACATTGCAAGGACTATCAATTTGTTATTGTAAATGATGAGTTCGGTAACGCTTGTCGGGCATTGGAGGCGATAATTCGC
Organism: Acidobacteriota bacterium; assembly: GCA_040754075.1. NCBI lineage: Bacteria > Pseudomonadati > Acidobacteriota > Acidobacteriota bacterium. Next base: position 127,851 of record JBFMDH010000019.1, on the reverse strand, counting down.
GCCGAACGGCAAGTGTTGTCCCGGCAATTGGATAAAACTGAATTGATAATAAAATCTTTTGGAGGATGAATACGGAAATGGCTGATGAAAAAGATACAAACTGGACAAGCGATATTGATAGTAAATATCGACTGGTTTTAATTGCAGCGAGAAGAAGCAAACAGTTACAGAAAGGCGCACCGGCTCGCGTGAAGTCGAATGCCAAAAAATTTACACGAATCGCATTGGAAGAAGCCGAACAGGGGGAAATTCTATTTTCTCAGATTCAGAAATCAGGCGCTTTAAATGAATAAGCGTGGTTCAGCCGATAGATAAATCTCTGTCGATTCGGTTGGAAAGTGTTGAGTGGCTATGAAGGTGGTATTAGGGGTAACCGGAGGAATCAGCGCATATAAAGCGGTCGAGGTGATGCGCGGTTTACAAAAAAGTGGCGTTGAAGTTCAGGTTGTGATGACCAAAAATGCCACGCGCATGGTTACACCGCTCACCTTTCAGTCAATATCGGGTTATCCGGTGATTGATGGTATGTGGACACCCACACACGACCCTGAAATTAAACACATCGAACTCGCCCAAAATACCGATTTGATTCTCGTCGCGCCAGCCACCGCCAATATCCTGGCTAAATTCGCCAATGGCATTGCTGACGATTTCCTGACCACCCTTTATATTTCGGCAACTGCGCCGGTTCTTGTGGCGCCGGCGATGAATGTCGAAATGTGGGCACATCCTGCCACGCAGGAAAATGTTGAAAAGCTCAGGAAACACGGGGTTCTTTTTGTTGACCCGGAATCCGGTTACCTCGCCTGTAAAACCGTCGGTCCCGGCAGGCTTGCGGAACCGCAACAAATTGTTCAAAAAGCCTTGGAAATTTTAGGTAAAAAGAAAACTTCAGCGACGGACAAAGCAACATACGATTTATTGAATGAAAATATTCTGATTACCGCAGGTCCTACTTATGAAGCGATTGACCCGGTTCGCGGCATTACCAATCGGTCGTCGGGGAAAATGGGGTACGCGATTGCCGAGGCGGCGCGACGACGAGGCGCAAAGGTCACTTTGATTACTGGCCCGGTCAATCTGTCGCCGCCTTCGTCAGCAACTACAATTCAGGTTAAATCAGCAGCCGAAATGTACGATGCGGTTATGCAAAACCTTGCAGAGTCAACAATGATAATCATGGCGGCGGCGGTAGCCGATTACACCCCCGCAAAAAAAGCGAATCACAAAATAAAGAAGGGTGATGGGAAAATAATTTTGGAGTTGGAACCGACAAAAGACATCCTCGCCGCAGTTGGTCGCGTCAAAGATGGGCGGGTGTTGATTGGGTTTGCCGCAGAGACCGAAAATGTAGAAGCGAATGCGCGTAAAAAGTTAATTAATAAAAAAGCCGACCTGATCGTTGCCAATGATGTTTCGAGAATTGATTCGGGATTTGAGGTCAACTCTAATCAAGTGAGTTTAATCTCATTGGAAGAAACCATAAATTTAGAACTACTTCCCAAAATGGAAGTTGCCGAAAAGATATTAGATTCGGCTTTAATTATTAAACAAAGCAACCGAATTCATCCCTAACCTTTCATTAAGGTGAAGGTTTTGATTGCGCTCACCGAAAATCTAAAATATTCCGGTTGAAGCTATGAGTCGTTGGACGGAGTTAATTCAATTTCTTGAGCAACTGAGATTCATTGACCTTCTCGACTTTTTAGTTGTTTGGGCAATCATTTATGGGTTGCTCAAACTGGTTAGAGGAACTCGCGCCATCCCGATTGCGATTGGTTTGCTGGGGGTCGGGTTACTTTATCAGGTTGCGGTTTTTCTTGGTCTTGAAACTCTCCAGTTTGTCATGCGAAACATGATTTTATATTTCGGTTTCGCCATTCTGGTTATTTTTGCGCCGGAAATTCGCTCGGCATTAATGCGGTTTGGCGCAAACCTTCGTCTGACGATCTTTTTCCCCCGTTCAAAATTCACCTCAAATTTATATGAAGACGTGGTGCTTGCCGCAACCACGCTTTCATCGCGCAAAGTCGGTGCGCTGATCGTGATTGAGCGCAATGTGGGAATGCAAAATTATATCGATACGGGAGTCAAACTTGACGCGGCGCTTTCCTATGATTTGTTGGTGACGATTTTTGAACCATCGGCTCCGATGCATGATGGCGCGGTGGTAATCAGAAATTCAAGAGTCGTCGCCGCCGGATGCTTTTTACCGTTGACCTTGAATCCCCGTTTATCAAAAGAGTTGGGTACTCGGCATCGAGCAGCAATCGGTGTAACCGAGGATACGGATGCCGTGAGCATCGTGGTAAGTGAAGAGACCGGAGTGATTTCTTTTGTCGAAAAAGGGGAGATTACCCGATATTTAAACGCCGCCCGACTGCGGGAATTGATTCGAGAATCGATGAACGCATCGAATGGACTTGCAAATGTCTTGCAACCCAAACGAAAAATCTCCAATGCGAAAAATTACTCTTCGGAATCATCCAGAGAACAAATCACGGAAACTTTTATAAAGTGAGACGATTAAAATGGACAGGATGAGTTATGGCTGGTCGGCTGTAAAAGAATATGCCAGAGATTATATTCTTGAGAATACCGGATTGAAGGTGCTGGCACTTTTTATGACCGCCGTGTTATGGCTCTCGGTAGCGTCGCGTTGGAGTCAAATTACCTTAAATCCTGTTCCCATTGAAATCATCAACCTGTCGCCGGAACTCGCCTTGACGAAATATGAAACCCTGTCGGCAAAAGTCTATTTGAGAGGACCCAAAGATGTGGTTGATTCACTGCGCTCAACGGAACTGGCGGTGGTTGCGGATTTGCAGAATGTCGAACCGGGTGTGCGGGTGATTCCCTTAAAGATTGATACAGACCGCTTGCCTCCGAGCATCGACACGCAAACGATAGATATTTCCCCGCATAGTGTTCGGGTTACGCTTGAGCGGTTGGTCGAAGCCAACTTACCGGTAGAACCCCGATTTGAAGGTGAAGTGGCTGCGGGGTATGAAATTTATAATTGGACGATTTCACCTCATACAATAAAAGTATCGGCAGCCGCCAGTCATATAAAAGATATTACCTCGGTATTGACGGAGACCATTAATATCGCTGGGAAGACGGCACCATTTAGTGATTTTGTTGCCATCGATACCGGTTCACAATTTGTCAATACTATCGAAGACAGCCCGAAAGTAATGTTGACGGTGAATATCGGAGAGGTGCGGAAAGAACGGGTCTTGGAAAAAATTCCGGTTAATTTAATCAACGCTCCGGCAAATACCCAGTACACACCAAAATTTGTCCGATTAATCATTTCAGGCACTAAACAGGCTGTCGATGATTTAAAACCGGAAGAATTAGAAATTATTGTTGACTATTTGACAATCGATGAGAAATTACGCGAAGGCAAACCGGAAGTGAAGTTTTTTGCCAATAGTGAAAAACTATCCGTCAAAAGCATTCAACCCAGTTTGATAAAAATCAACTGATTGTCAGGTGGGATTCCTAATGACTGCACCTAAGATACAAAAATTATTTGGTACCGATGGGATTCGCGGAAAAGCCTATGAATTTCCCCTTGACCAAAAAACCGTTGAGGTAATTGGCTTTTCATTAACTCAAAATCTAAGTAGCCAACTCGGACACCACCCCTCAATCATTATCGGTAGAGACACGCGGGAATCAGGGTTGCCCATTCAACGGGCTTTGACCAAAGGCGCAATCGCTGCGGGAGCGATGGTCAGTTCTGCCGGGGTGATTACGACCCCAGGCGTAGCCTTTATCACACGCACCACACCTTATGATGCAGGAGTCGTCATCTCTGCCTCACACAATCCCTTTCAGGATAACGGTATAAAGATTTTTACTCCTTCAGGAAAAAAATTGACTGATGAGATGGAGTCAAAAATCGAGAGAGATATTTTTGACAACGCATACGAGGGACACTCTTTACTGAAGCTCGCAGATGAATTGGCTCGGGAAAATAACAAAAATTCCGAAGCGGATTCGCTAAATCGGTATCTTGATTTTTTAACCGAAGAGATTGGGAATGGATTGAACCTTTCAGGATTAAACATCGCGATAGATTGCGCGAATGGGGCTGCGTCAAATATTGCGCCGCAGGTTTTTAAACGGCTTGGAGCCAATCTTGCGGTGATTCATGCCTCGCCAAACGGCGTCAATATCAATGAAAATTGCGGAGCCTTACATTTAAACGATTTACAAAATCTGGTTAGGGGCGGAGGGTTTGACCTGGGACTTGCTTTTGACGGAGATGCAGACCGGGCGCTTTTCGTTGACGATGAAGGAAAGCTGGTTGATGGCGATTTCACCATGCTGATCCTTGCTGAAAGTTTCCGAACCCAGGGCAAGTTAAAAAATAATCTGGTCGTCGCGACAGTGATGAGTAATCTGGGACTTGAAATCGGACTCAAAGAAAGGAATATAGAGTTAATTCGCGCGCAGGTTGGTGACCGTTTTGTGCTGGAAGAAATGTTAGCGAAAGACGCAAGTATCGGGGGCGAACAATCCGGTCACATCATTCTTTCAGATATTTCTTTAGCCGGTGATGGCATCATTACGGCTTTATCTTTACTTCGCGCCATTGTCGAGAATGGAACCTCTTTGAAAGCGCTGGCTGCGTCAATGAAAACCTATCCCCAGACCTTAGTCAATATCCGTGTAAGTCATAAACCACCACTCCATTCAATGCCCGAAGTAATGACCGCCATTGATGAACTTGAAAAAGAGATGCAAGGTCGTGGTCGGGTTCTCATTCGTTATTCAGGAACCGAAAATTTAGCCCGCGTGATGATTGAAGGTGAAAATCAGGATGATATAGAAAATAAAGCCAGGCGGATGGCTGAATTTCTAAAACAGGCGATTGGCTAACACTCAGTTTCTTTTGTCTCCCGTTCAGCGTTAATTTACATTGTTGCTCAGATGAGACTGAGCTAATATTTTCAACCAAAGGACTGCCATTTCGGAGGTAATGAAATGAAAAAGCTGTTTAGCTTGCTAATGGGATTCACATTTTTAGCGGGAACACCACTCTTTCTATTTGCGCAAAGCGCGCGCGAAGCCACAATCGAACCGGAAACCAAGACCCGCATTGTTTTACAAACCCGTCTGAGTTCAAAATTGAATGAAGTTGGAGACCCGGTAATTGCTACTCTGGAAGATGCAATTTATGTCAATGGTGAGCTGGTGATTGCAAAAGGCACCGAATTTCGCGGAAAAGTTACTCACGTTAAAGCTGCAAAGCGCGGACATAAGGAAGGCGAATTGGGTTTAATTTTTGAGCGCATTGGAATGCCCTGGGGCGAGGAACCGATTTCGATTATGCTGACGACGGTTGATGATTGGGACAACAATGACAAATTAAAAGCAAATGATGAAGGCCAGGTCAAAGGTGGAAAACGTGGTGATAAAACCTTAGATAACGTCATACGAGGCAGTCAGGTTGGCGCAATGGGCGCAGGGGTCATCATTCTTTCAGGAGGCGGTGGCGCTGCTGGAGCCGGCGCTTTAGGTGCAGGGGCATTGGGCGGATTGATCATGACCAAGGGAGCCGAAGTGAATTTGCAATCCGGGACTATCCTGAGAATCAAATTCGTTAAACCTTTAACGCTGCCGGTTCGCTCATCCGCAAAACCTACATCAGATAATTTCGATAGGCCAGCGGTTAAAAATAATTAGGTCAAACTTCTCTTATTGCATTTCGTAAAAGCGCAGGGAGCCGCTTCCGGTTCTTTGCGCTTTCAACTTTTTGAGGCAAAATACATTCATATAGATAAAGGAGATTGATTATGTGGGAGAGGACAAAACGGCTGATTAATTCTTATCTGGACGATTTAATCGAAAAATCAAGCAAACCCGATAACGAGGTGAGAGCAATCACTCGCGGAGAAATCACCAGATTAAATGAGTATGAAGTGCAAGCCAGAGCCTCAAAAAAATTATTTGAAAAAGAGTTGGCTGAAATTAATTTAAAAATTCTCGGACTCGGTGAGCGAGAAAAAATTTTACGTGCTCAGGGAGATGAACGAGCTGCCTTGCGGGCTGCGGAAGCCATTCAAAGCCTTTCTGCGCAACGAGACCTTTTGCAAAAACAGATTATCGAAGCCGATGCCTCAGCCGAAAAAGCTCGAATATTAAGGGAAGAAAGAAAAGTTCAAGGCGTTGATCTGGCAAACGAACTTTATTTAACCAAGATGCGTGAAACCATTACTTCAACCCAATCTGCCTTCGAGGTCAATGACCCGGCATCGACGATTGATGAAATGCGTGCGCGGATTCAATCTCGCTCTGGGCTTTCGGAAAGCGAATACCAATTGGCGCAGGCTGACAGGGAATTGGAATCCTTGAATAAAGGAAATAAGGTGGATGATTTGTTGGCTCAATATAAAAATAACCTGGACATCAACTCCCCCGTTGAAAAGAAACCCTCAACCCCTTTGCCCAATAATGCCACGCCGACAAGCTCATCGAGTCGTGTGATTGATGACGAAGGGGAAGAGGAGAAAAAAACACTGGGCAGGGCTGATGGTGAAATTCGTCCAATCGATTAATCAGGGTTAAAGTTCGGTTAGCTCATTGGGGTCTTGCGGTTCGCCGTCAAAAAAGGCTCTCAGTTTCCGAGCGCGCGAAGGATGCCGCAACTTTCTTAATGCTTTGACTTCAATTTGTCTGATGCGTTCACGGGTAACCGCGAAATGTTGCCCAACTTCTTCAAGTGTATGTTCATCCCCGTTCGGTCCCAAACCGAACCGCATTTTAATCACTTTTTCTTCACGCGGTGTGAGGGATTTCAAAACCTCATCGGTCACCTCCCGCAAAGTTGAACTCATAACCGCTTCAGCAGGATTGGCGATGACCTTATCTTCGATAAAATCGCCGAGATGCGTATCGTCTTCATCACCCACAGGCGTTTCAAGCGAGATAGGTTCCTGAGCCACTTTCATGACCTGTCGAACCTTATCAACCGGCAAATCCATTCTTTCGGCAATCTCTTCGGCAGAGGCTTCGCGTCCCAATTCTTGAACGAGGGCACGCGAAGTGCGCACCATTTTATTGATGGTTTCAATCATATGAACCGGGATACGAATGGTTCGCCCCTGATCGGCAATGGCGCGGGTGATGGCTTGGCGAATCCACCACGTCGCATAAGTCGAAAATTTATAACCCCGTCGCCATTCAAATTTATCGACGGCTTTCATCAAGCCAAGATTGCCTTCTTGAATCAGGTCGAGAAACTGCAATCCCCGGTTGATATATTTTCGCGCAATGGAAACCACCAACCTGAGATTCGCCTCGATCAATTGACGCTTGGCAAAATAAGATTCCTGTTCACCGATGCGGATTTGTTTTAACGAGCGTTCGATTTCAAAAGCGCTGACGTGCCAACCATTTTCTAATTCGGCTAACTTTCTTTCAGCTTCGCGTAGATCGCGCTTTAATTCGCGTTCATCCTCATTCCACTTTCGTTTATCAAGTGCTCGCTGAGCTTTTTCGATTTCCGCTTTCGATTCGATAACCTGCCTTGAACAGTGTTGAACAATTTCAATTAAATCTTCATGGATTTGCAGAGAACTCTCCAAGGTACGCGCCTTACGGCTCATGGAAATCCGTGCCCGGGCTAATCGATAACGCCAAGTCGGGAGATTTTGCGATTTTTTCGGTTCTTCGTTGTAGGCGGAATTCAGTTGAATAAAGTTATCCAACCCCAGTTTTAATTCCGCCATCGCTGCAAGCATTCGGGCGCGCGATTCCTCGACCATCCGTTCGGCGGTTTCTTCGGTAACCGTTTCTTCCGGGGAGTCTTCAACCAATTCTTTGATATTCAATTCGCCACTTTGCAGTTTTTCCCCGACCTTGATTAACTCTCTCACGCAAATCGGCAATCGCGAAGTTGCTTTTAATGAGCGATGCCGACCCCGTTCGATGCGTTTGGATATTTCGACCTCTTCCTCACGAGTAAGCAGAGGGACAGATGCCATTTCTCGCATATACAATCGAACCGGGTCGTTGGCAGCGTCTGCTGAACCGGGAGACAAATCCAAATCTTCTTCAACCGGTTCATCCAGTTTTTCTTCGACCGGGACGCGCTCTTTGGAAACGACCTCAATGAATTTTTCTTCAGTATCGGAAATGGAAATTCCTTCGGCACCGAGGGCGTCAAATATCGCCTCGATGTCATCGGCTGAACTGATGTTAATCGGCAGTAAACGATTAATATCGTCCAAAGTGAGAAACTCCTTTTCCTTGCCCAGTTCAAGGAGTTTTTCTACTTCGTCAGAATATTTTTCATTTGCTTCGGACAATTTTACCTCTCCTAAAGGAACGATTGATAGGCAGTTGAAACTGCCTGAAAATTGGTACGCTCATCAATTCCAGATGTCAAGATGTGACCCACATTCAAACTCATTTAAAATAAGTTTTCATCGTTAAATTTTTTAGAAATCAGATGATTAATGATTTTTCTTTATTTCTTTTGAAAGAGCAAATCGAATTAAGCGAGACTAAACTTATAAATAAGAAAGCGCCAAAATTTTTTTCTTTATTTCAGTTTTTTCAATCATCAACTGATTTAACCGCTCGAAATCTGATGAAGTATTAGCTTGCCCGATTTCGATTTGAATGGTCTCCAAGCGTTTTTCAAAACGTTTTCTTCTAAGCGAAGATAACGCCTCGGTGGCTTTTTTTATCAAGGTATCAAAATCATTCCCCCCTACCCAGGCTAAATCACTGATCATTAAACCCGGCAATCGTTCCCGATCAATATCGGAATCCAGCAATTCGCTGAGGTTGGAAAAATCCGGCTCAACCTTCTGCTTTTCAAGATGAATGATGGCGATGAATAACGCCGCAGATGCCAACTCGTTAATGTCTTCCTCGACGATGGTTTCAACCATCGCGCTTCGTAGTTCATTATTGGCGAGCATCAACTCGAGCAATTGGCGTTCAGCCGGAGTCATATCCTGAGAGGCGCGAACCCGTTTCGGGTCTAATGATGGTTGTCGGTTGACCGCAACCCGCTTCATCTCGTCACGAATCACACGACTATCAACTTTTAATCGGTTGGCGATTTGTTCGGCATAATCTGCCCGAACCACTTTATCGGGCATTCGCGCAAGGTGCGGCAAAATACGATTGATGGCTTCGACTTTACCAATCGGTCGCGTTATATCCACTTCGCTGATGGATTTTTCTACCACATAGTCAATATAGGGTTGGGTATTTTTGAATAATTCAACGAAAGCCTCTACGCCATGCGTTCTTACGAATTCATCCGGGTCCTTTCCGGCTGGCAATTGCAGAATATTGATTTTGAAACCCTCGGTCATCAGCATTTCGATTGACCGCATGGTGGCGGCTTGACCGGCAGAATCGGCATCGAAATTGACGATGATTTGCGGTTTGTCCATATAGCGTCTGAGCAACCTGACCTGACCATCGGTTAAGGCTGTACCGAGGCTGGCAACGATATTATGCACCCCTTCCTGATAGGGAATCAGGCAATCCAAATAACCTTCAACCAATATGGCAAAACCTCGATTGCGAATTTCATTTTTGGCAAACGAAAGACCGTAAAGGTGACGCCCTTTGGTGTAAACCGCAGTTTCCGGCGAGTTTAAATATTTGGGTTCACCTTCGCCCATCACTCTGCCACCAAAGGCAATCACGCGCCCTTGCGAATCAACGATTGGAAACATCAAACGATTGCGAAAGCGGTCATAAAAACCGCCTGAATCTTTGACAACTGCCAAGCCGCTTAAATCAATTTCATCGGTAGTGATGCCCTGTTCGCGAAAATAGTTGATCAACCCATCCCAGTTATCCGGCGCATATCCGAGGCGAAATAGTTTGCCGGTTTCAGGTTGGATTCCCCTTGAGTCAACATATTGACGGGCAGTTTCGCCGATTTTTTCTTCCTGGAGATTGTATATAAAAAATTGCGTGGCTAATTCATTTAATCTGAGAACGATTTCACGATTATGTTCGGCTTTTTTGAAATCTTCGGTCTCATCAACAACCGGAATCGGGATACCGCTTTTTTGTGCGATGATGCGTAAAGCTTCAGGAAAGGCGCACCCTTCGATTTGCATGACAAATTCAAAGACTCCGCCACCGGCTCCACAGCCGAAACATTTGAAAATGCCTTTACCGGCATGAACAGAAAATGAAGGGGTTTTTTCAGAATGAAAAGGGCAGCAGGCGATATAATTCGCACCGCGTTTCTTTAAAGAGACATAATCCGAAACGATGCGAACGATATCGGCTTGATTTTTAACATCATCTGCAAAACCACGCGGAAAACGCATGACCCACCTTTTGCCTTTTTCAGTTTTTATCCACCTTGAAACCGAATGGAATGTTAATCACAAAATATTGCTTGAGCAAGTGAACTAAAAATCAAAATATATTTGCTAGCCTTGGTTAGTGGAATAATAAAAGACCCGCAGATTTCTACGGGTCTTTTGAGGGTTTTAGGATTTGATGAAATTAATCTCTGGCTGAGGCTTTTCTTCCGGTTGGCGCAGGCGTTGAAATTTCCTCTGCTTCAATGACGCCGTTATTTTTAACCAAGCCGATAGTTTTGCGAACTTCCACTTCGATGCGTGAAGCCATATCCTTATCATTTTTTAACAAATTCTTGACATTCTCACGTCCTTGTCCAAGTCGTTCGCCTTGAAAGCTAAACCAGGCACCACTCTTTTCAACAATTTTGTTGTTCACGGCTAAATCCAACAGGTCACCTTCGCGAGAGATGCCTTCGCCGTACATGATGTCAAATTCAACTTCTTTGAATGGCGGTGCAACCTTATTTTTTACAACCTTGACGCGAGTGCGATTGCCGACCACATTTTCTCCATCTTTAATGGCGGCAATGCGGCGAATATCCAGACGAATAGAAGCATAAAATTTCAGTGCTCGTCCGCCTGTAGTGGTTTCGGGAGAGCCAAACATGACACCGATTTTATCACGAACCTGGTTGATGAAAATCAAACAGGTTTTTGACCGGTTGACTACGCCTGTCAGCTTTCTCAAAGCCTGTGACATCAGGCGAGCCTGTAAGCCCATGTGAGAATCGCCCATATCCCCATCCAGTTCGGCTCTCGGAACCAAAGCCGCAACGGAGTCAACTACCAGCACATCAATGCCGTTGGAGCGCACCAGGGCTTCAGCGATTTCCAGTGCCTGTTCGCCGGAATCGGGTTGGGAGACAAAGAGGTTATCAATATCCACGCCCAATTTCCCGGCATAAACCGCATCCAGAGCATGTTCGGCGTCCACATAGGCGGCAATTCCGCCCTGTTTTTGGGCTTCTGCGACAACGTGTAGCGCGAGAGTGGTTTTACCACCCGATTCCGGCCCGTAAATCTCAATGATACGCCCGCGGGGCATTCCTCCCACACCTAAAGCCGCATCAAGGCTCAAGCAGGTTGAGGATATGGCTGCCACATCATCAATAAATTTTTCGCCCAACCGCATGATTGAGCCTTTGCCAAATTGTTTTTCGACTCCGGCTATCGCCGCATCAATAGCCTTCAATCGTTCAGTTCTTTCATCTGCCATGAATTTCTCCTTCTTACTTTTATTTGGGTACTTGGAGGGCAAATTATAGCATATCGCCAATCGTCTAAAAAAAATTCTTTGCAAGAAATTCCGACTTTTTCTTTCACCAAATGAATCTAAACGGGGATGCTTTTACGAACAGTTATTTGAACGGGAATAATAATTGCTTTCGGAGTATTTCCGTAGTTGAGGCGGGCAACCTGAAACAGGGTTTTCCGCACCAATGCTCGGCGCGGATGGTTCTTTGATGAAAGATTGATGCAATAATGAAATATTAATGAAACCATTTTATTCAACGAACGTTTAAGCCATCGCTAAGCGGTTTGCCGAGAACCGTTAATTAAAATGGTAGAGAAAAGGATTTAGGGAGGGGTAGAAAAATGAGAAGAAGAATTCCAAAAAGAGAAGATTTAATTCCAAGCAGCAATGTTCGGAAAACTTTTGCTGGTCTTGACCCAAATGAACTTAAGGATGTGATTCGCAACGGTTTATCAATGCTTGCGCTTAAAGACCGTGAAGAATTTGTTCGCACTTTGGAAAGCGAAATGAAGCGTGCCAGTCTGAATCTTCGCGCCTATCTGGTGCCTCTGGGAATTCCAGGACGGGTTCCTGAAGATTTAACGCCAACCGAAGTCGGTCATTTGATCCGGTTTTTAAAGATAAATGTCGCACAGGCAATGAAAGCTGTTGAGCGAACCATGGCTTCATTCCATATCTTTGATGAAACGTTGGGCAGTTCCAAGAGAAAACTTGCTGCGTAATTGTCCCATAGTGGCAAGTTAGTAAACGGGCTTTGAAGTGGATTTCAAAGCCCGTTTTTATTTTCGGGGTAATAATTTTATACAGTCCACAGTTTGCTTTTGAAACATTTAATAAGTGCTATAAAATCAATTTGAAACATTTCTTAGGGCAAAATTTAATGAATCAAAAGTCAATCCCAATCAAATTATTTATTTTTATTTTATTTTTGGGTTTTCCAATAAACTTATGGTCGCAAAATGAGAATCAACCTCCATCCCTTAAAAAAGTCAAACAGTTCGAGTCGGTTTTAGCTGAGAATACCGGTTCGTCGGTTGAGAAAATCAAACCATTTTTGACTGATAATGATTGGTATGTTCGAGGCATCGCTACCCGGGCGCTTGGAACCTATTCCGATAAATCCATTGCTGATTTACTCGTTCAATTAGTGGAAGATGCGCATTGGTTCGTAAAAATGGAAGCCATTGAGGGACTCATTCTAAAACAAGATTCAACCTTAGCCAAAAAAATAGAACCGCTTCTGCAATCTGAGGACTGGTATTTGCGGGCAAAAGCTGCTCAGTCGCTCGGAATCCTGAAAGATGTAGAAGCCGTGCCAACATTAATTCAATTACTTAAAGATAACGAGCCACAAGTGCGAAAAATGGCAGCTCAGGCATTAGGTCATTTAAATGCCTCTCAGTCTGTCGAAGAACTGCGAAATTTATTGAAGGACGAAGAGCCTGATGTTCAATTAAAGGCAGCAATCGCTCTCAGCCGGTTGGGGGATAAATCCTCTATTGCATTTATCAGGGAAAAGGCAAGTGACGATGATGCCGATTGGCAGTACGCTGCGGCGCTTTACAGGTTGGGAAATAAAGATAGTTTGGAACCTGTCATCAAAGTCTTGAAATCACCATTTGTTGATGCCCGGATTGCCGCCTTTCATACCTTGTTGGAATTTGCCGACAGTAATGCTTTAAAACCACTGTTGGAGTACGCTAAATCTCCGGTGGAAAGCGATACTAAATCTTTTGAAAACGCGATTGAACTAAAGCTAAATCTGGCTAAATCGCTAAATAGATTTGAGAGTGAGAAGACGCAAGAAACATTTTTGGAATTATTGAATGATGATGCACCGCAGATTCGACTGGTTACCGTTGAATCGCTTGGCTTGTGGGCAAAAACCGTTGCCTCTGAGGATCAGAAATTCTTTGCATTAAGTGCGCTAATCAATTTATTAAAAAAAGAGAAATCCCCCAAAATTATCGCCAGCATCAATCAGAGCCTGATTACTTTTGATCCACACAAAACCGAAGATCTACTGCTTAATGCCACGGAAACCAATGGTAAATTAGGCGAAAGCATAATCAGCGCGCTCGCTACTATCGGAATAACCCCGGAAACCGTAGCCAAACGATTGGCGAGTGGTGACAGCCAAACCAAAATTCTTGCGGCTGAACACCTCATCAAATTTGGTGACCCCAAGGCGCTCGAACCCTTGATTAACACCCTAACCACTACAACGGAAATCAAGGTTAAAATTAAAGCCGCAGAAATTTTAGGAAGAGCCAGAGACCGGCGAGCGATTGACCCATTAATCCTTGCCACCAATGATAAAGAAATCGAGTTGCGACTTGCAGCGATTCAGGCGCTTGGAGCAATCGGTGACCCGCAGGCTACCGATGCCCTTTTGACTGCGGCTAATGATACCAATCCACGGGTTCATCAAGCGTCGCTCGACGCATTAACCAATCTTGGAATTTCGGTTGACCGATTAAGTCAGGATTTAACCAATCCAAACTGGCAAACCCGGCAGGCTGCTTTGACTACGATGGGTAAACTGGCGGATACCAAAGCTCTGCCCATAGCCGTCAATGCCTTAAAAGATGCCGATTACCATGTGCGGGCTGAAGCTGCTCAGGTCTTGGGACTTTTAAAAGATGCACAGGCTATTGACCCCCTATTAGGAAGTCTAAACGATCAAAATCTGGAAGTTCGCCTACAGGCGATTACTGCCCTCGGCCATTTGAAAGATGCAAGGGCTTTAAACAAGTTAACCGGTTTACTTAATGACAAAGATGCGAGAATCAATCTAGCTGCGGCTGAATCGTTGGCGCGCATGCAAGACCCCAAAGCAACTCAGGTGCTGATTGATTCGCTAAGCAGCCCGGATTGGCGAACCCGGTCAAGAGCCGCACAGGTCTTAGCCAGAGTATCGGTTGAAGGCGGCGGCACCAGTGCATTGGTCGAACCCCTCGCCGAAGCCTTAAAAGATAAAGATACTCTGGTGCGATATTTTGCCGCTGAAGGGTTGACCGCACTGGGCGCTAAAGCAGTTCCCGCATTAATTAATATTTTATGGTCGCCAAAGGAAAGCGAAAGAGTTCGGGCTGCTCGAATGCTTGCGAGAATCGGAAAGCCTTCGGTCGAACCCTTGATTGGTCTGTTGATTGATCGCGATACTTCATCGGAATCTAAAATTGCCGTAATCAATACGCTTGGAATTATCGCCGATGAAAAAGCGATTAAGCCGCTCTCACTTTTATTGCGCGATCAAAATCCAACGATTCGACAACAAGCCGCAATGGCGCTCGGAATGTTAGGGCAAAAGGCAGCGAATTCAATTTTAGAGATGGCGAATTCGCCAACCGCTTTGATTCGAGAAGCCGCCGCCGAAGCTCTCGGTGGAATAAAAACGCCGGGTGCTGTCGAAAAGCTGATTTTATTGATAAACGATTCAAACCCGAACGTTCGTTTAGCTGCCGTGCGATCACTCGGCAGCACCGAAAGTGAAAAAGCGGTTTTACCTTTAATTGAATTATTGAAAGGTGACAATTCGCCTTTACGTAGTCAGGCTGCCGATTCGTTGGGACGATTGGGAGAAGTTGCAGTTAATCAATTGGTCGGCTTGCTCAAAGACTTTAATACCTCAACGCGTTCGCTTGCGGCAAACGCGCTCGGAGAAATCGGGTCAAAGGGGGCGGTCAATTCACTGATTGAGATTGTAAAAACCGATAACACTTCGGCAAGAGGTGATGCCATCGAGGCATTGGGAAAAATCGGTGACCCAAGAGCCGTCGATGCTTTATTGCCTTTATCGCAAAACAATTCCGTCTCGCTCAGGAAAAAAACGATTTCCGCCTTATCGAAAATAAATGATCGACGGGTTATTCCTTCATTATTGACGGCGCTTCGCGATCAATATGAAGACATCCGGCAAATTGCGTCTATAGGTTTGGGGGTTGTGGGTAACAAGGATGTGATAGCGGATTTGGAAAAAGTCGCTCAAACAGATCAAAATTCAGATGTAAGAGATGCAGCAATTAATGCAATCGAGCAAATTAAAAATCAGGAGCGGATTCGACAAGGCGATAAAATAAAAAAATGAATTGAGTTTGGATAAAAATCCGATGTGACGTAATCAATTTTCATCGTGTATATTCATTCGTTCAAACAAAATACCAGTTCAATAATTATGAAAAATACGGCAATCCTTTTTGGTCTATTGTTTATTGGTTTGGGATTCGCAAGTTGTGCGCAAAACCCTGAAAATGGGACTTCCTCAAATAAAAATTCACCGCAAGTAGATTCAACTTCACAAGGTGGAGGAGCAAAGGGTGATTCACCTTCAAATTCTCAAGAGAATCCTCAGCCGGTAGATGCAAACAAAGTTCAGGCGGCTGGTGTCCCAGGAACCGCCCCGGAGGCTTTACTTAATGGGACATATGCCACAACTGAAGTCCAACATGATGGCATCATCGATTTGATTAAACCGGATAACCAGACGGAAATCGTTTTCAAACCGCCTGCAACTTATACCCGTTCATCAAAAAAGAATGGCAAAATGGATCATACGGATAGTGGTTACTATTCAATTTCAGGAGACACCCTGATACTGAAAATCGTGATGTCGCAACAGCAGATTCAAACAACCCCGGTCGAAAAAAGATTTAAGTTCAAATTATCGACTGACGGCAGTGAGTTGAAATTGGAGTCGGATAAAAGCAAAATCGCGGTTTTCCGTCGCATTAAAGAATAACAATAAAAAAATTGTGAGGCGCAAAATGAAACAACGCATTTTTATGCTGATTACATTAACGGGTTTATTTCAATGTTTGGTTTTAGCTGCCAACTGGGAAAAGTTATTCGATGGAAAAACCCTGAAAGGCTGGCAATTGAAAGCAGTTCATGGTGGACGTGGCGGCATCTGGGTTGTTGAAAAAGGGGCGCTGGTCGCAGACCAGGATAAAGACCACACCGGGGGCTTATTGGGGACCGAAAAAAAATATTCGGATTTTGAAATCACTCTCGAATTTCAAGCCGATTTTCCGGTTGACACAGGGCTTTTTTTAAGAACCCGGGACGATGGAATGGGCTACCAAATTACCATTGATTATCGCGACGGTGGGTTCGTCGGAAGCCTGTATGCACCGGCAGAAGGTGGATTCCTCAATCAATATGCGGATTGGCAAAAAGCCTATAAAAAAGATGGGTGGAATAGCTTACGCGCAAGGATTGAAGGTCAACCCGCTCATCTAACGGCTTGGTTGAATGATGTAAAAACCCTTGATTTTACTGACTCAAAACCGCGTTTTCCTCACGAAGGCTATATCGGACTGCAAGTTCATGGCGGAGCGGGAGCCTGGGGGGAGAAAAGCAAAGCGAGATTCAGGAATATTAAAATCAAAGAATTGCGACCGTAAACTTCGACAATTTTTATTTCCGACTTTTCCCCTCTATCAGGGTTGCGTTATTATTTCCCTAACGTGATTTGATGTTTCAATCAGAGTCTTTCCAACTCTGAACAATCAACTCAAAGTTTGATACTTGAGGGAGCAGTAGTTATGCGAGCCTATGATGGTATTAAGGCAGAGCGCGGAATTCACCTTGAATCGCCGGATTTTTTAGAACGCTCACGGCAAATGCTTGCTAAAAATAATTCCATGCAGATATTTATGAGTGGCGGCAGCATGCGTCCGACTATACAGGACGGAGACCTGGTTACCATCGAAGCGATTTCCGACGGGAAAGTCAATCAAGGGGATATCGTCTTATTTGAAAGTCGGTTTGAAACAGCGGTTATCCACCGAGTCATTAAAATCGAACGAATTGCCGGAAAGAAAACCATCACCACACGGGGCGATGCATCTACACAAAATGATTGTTCTATTGTCGTGACCAATATCCTTGGGCGGGTGAAAAATATTGAAAGAGCCGGTGAATCCATTCACGTTGCCCGTCCTCATAAAACCCTTTCCATCTGGTTGCAATCAATCTGGAAACGCTTGAAATTCTGGCGCGTTGAATAAACTATTGAGGTTTTACCGGGGTTTATTTATCTTCAAAGTGACAACTCGCGTCTGCCCTTAAATTATCCTTCGTTATACGCCTGACCGGGTGTGCATCTCGATTAGAATTCTATGAAAGATTTATTTGAGTTACCGGAACGCCAATACTTTCGAGCGGTCATTGATACCCTCAACAGTCATGTGAAAGTTACAATACTGGTTTCTCAATCCTGCTTCCTGATAACCCCTGTATTTGTCAGTAGGGACAAATTTTTTGGTCATTCAATAAATAATTTCGTGAATGAAGACGATTACCTAAACCACATTCATGAGGGAGATCGTGAACGAGTTCGGAAGGTTAAAAATTTTGCAACCCAAAATCGGGAAAATGTGACGATTGAATACCGCATTTTTGATGGCGACCTGAATATCTTATGGATAGAAGAAACCTGCCGTTTAATTGTGAATGAAAGTGGACACCCCGATTTTTGGATTTGTACTTTTACGGATATTACCGAGCAAAAGAATTTAATTAATGAGTTGGAATCAGCCCGTAAAACCCTTCAGGATGTATTGGGGCAGGTCGAATTATTATCGGGATTAATTCCGATTTGTAGCTATTGCAATAAATCCAGAAACGACAAAGAGTATTGGCAGCGACTGGAAAAATATCAACATCACCACCTGACAGATAAGCTGGATAAAAATATCTGTCCTGAGTGCCTAAAAAATGTTCGCACACGATTAGCCGGTATCATCCACCGAACGAACGCGGCGAGCGAACCGCGATTTTAAATGGCAGCAAGCAATTTTTCCCCGTGATTATATTGATAATCCCCCCCGGTATATTAAAACCAGAAGAATAATTCCCAGAATAATCCGATAAAAAACAAACACGAAGGTACTGTTTTTTTGTAAAAACCGTAATAGAAATGCGATTGAGGCATAACCGGAAATGAAGGCGAATCCGGTAGCTACGATTAAAGGTGTGGTATTTCCACTTGTTGATTGAAGGGCTTTTGGCAATTCCAGTAACCCGCTTGCCGCAATGGTAGGAATAGAAAGCAAAAATGAAAAACGTGCGGCAGCTTCTCGTGTCAGTCCGGCAAATAACCCGCCGGTGATGGTGCTGCCTGAGCGTGAACACCCTGGGATTAAGGAAAAGGTTTGAGAAATACCGATAATTAATGAATCCGAAAGGTTGAGTTGTTGCATGTTTCTTTGTTTACGGGCGGTCAATTCAGCAACGGTTAAAACAATTGCCAATAAGATAAGCGCCCAGGAAATCACTCTTAAATCTTTGGTAAAAACCCCCTCAATTTGATGTCTGAAAATTAACCCAACGATTGCCGCCGGTATCGTTCCGACAATTACAAACCAACCTAATTTTGAGTTATATTTTTCGCTTTCACTCACCGGTTTTTTAGTGAATAGGGAAAGATTGGTTTTTAGAAAGCCGATAGTGATTTGTAAAATGTCCTGCCAAAAATAAAACAATACAGAAAAAAGCGTCCCGAGTTGAATGACGGCAATAAAAGCAGTCCACTCATCAGGGCGTTCCTGACTGATTTGACCTAATAGTTTGCCGGCTATGGTTAAATGTGCGGTGCTACTGATCGGGAGGAATTCGGTTAATCCTTGAATTAACCCAAGTAAAATGGCATACCAGATAGACATTTAGCGAATCGGCTCCTTTTGAAATAATGTTTGGGATGTGATAACAATTAGTTGAATGTTAACTCTCGGTATTTGGGGATCAATGAGCAATCATCATACCAGCCAGGCAAACGATTGAATAGATGAACCAACAAAGAAAACATGGATTAAGAATATTTTTTTATTATTCGCTATTGATTGCCATACTAGCCGGCTTCAATTTTTATAAGTATTTCACTGCAAAATCACTCTTATCTTTATGGGTTGGCATTCTGTGCACCGTCGCCTTTGTGGGCTGGATAGGTTTTTATTTCTATTACGTTCGTGGAAAAAGACCTAAGAATGATGAAGAGTAATTTGACAGGCTTCAAATGAATTGTTTATTATCCAAACTTCGTTTTGAATGTCTTTGAAAAATGAAACTGGCCAGGTAGCTCAGTTGGTAGAGCACGTGACTGAAAATCACGGTGTCGGCGGTTCGATTCCGTCCCTGGCCATCAAGCAAAAAGCGGCTGACAAGATGTCTTGTCAGCCGCTTTTTGCTTGATGGCAATAATCCATATCTATCAACGCAGATTGAGATTTAAAACGGTTTGGCTTGTTCTTTGGGAATTTCACTTTTAAATGCAGCGTTGATGACCTTCCGGGGTCTGAACCCATGTGACGGCTCAACATAACCGTCGCGTTCCAATTGATACAGTAAACAAACTGCCTGCCGATAGCTAATTTCTAAGCAATGTTGTAATACCAATGGCGAAGCATAGCCAATTTTCGCTATTGCCTTTAGGGCTTCCGCAAGCAATTCGGAGGTTTCCGGCGAAGCCTCTTCTCTGGTTAAATCGACAAAAAAATCAACTGTGGCTGAGACGCGTTGATTTTCCAAAAGGTCTAAGTCCGGACATTCACCAATTGGAATTGATAGGTAGTTCTTGATATGTATGAGTTCTTTACGCAGGGATTCTATCGCATCAACTAATTCTTTACTTCTCGTTGAAGCATCCATATATGGGTCTCTTTTTAGGAATTGCTACATTATATTGGGGCGTTTGCTCTTTTCCTGCTGGATGAACTATAACAGAAAGCCAGCCTGAGACAAATTTTTTTTACAAGCCGCTTGGTGAATTTGCCAGCAATTCATATTCTTTTATTCGATAGGATAGGCAATCAGGAAATTTTGATGAGCATCTTCCTTAACTCAATGCCACGACATTCAGATTAGAGATCGTCAAGTCACCCAAATTAATCGTCTACCAACGGAGTGGGGTTAGCTTAATCAGCGATTCAAGCGGCAGAAATTATTCCATCGTCTTCATTTAAGCTTTAGGAAATTAGCACAGTTGCAACCCTGAATAGCTGTACTATAGAATGCGCGATTATCAATGAATTATATTAAGGAGATTTTGCAATGAAAATTGGTATCCTGGTGGGAAGGGAACAGACCTTTCCAGCCGCTTTAATAGAAGAAATCAATCATCGTCAATCCGGGGTTACGGCGGAATATATAAAAATCGGTGGCGTCAAGATGGCTGAAAAAGTCGATTATGATTTAATTATTGACCGCATCTCTCATGAAATTCCGTTTTATCGCTCCTTTTTAAAAACCGCAGTTTTGTCCGGCGTCAAGGTTATCAACAACCCGTTCTGGTGGTCAGCCGATGATAAATTTTTTAATTATTCTCTGGCGACCTATTTGGGAATTGCTATTCCTAAAACCATTCTCTTGCCGCAAAAAGATTACAAAGAAGGTGTGGTTTCGGAGTCACTGAGAAATCTGGAGTATCCCTTAAATTGGGAAGCCATTTGCGATTACATCGGCTTTCCGGCATTTATCAAACCCCACGATGGCGGTGGTTGGCGCGGCGTTTCCAAAGTCGATAACTTTCAGGAATTAATGCAAAAATACAATGAGAGCGGCACCGATTGTATGGTTTTACAGGAGTATATTGCTTTCGATCATTATGTTCGCTCCTATTGTATCGGGAAGAAATTCGTCAATCCGATGCCGTATGACCCGGCTGCCCACCGTTATCTGGTCATTGATAATTATCTGGATAAAGAGATCGAAGAACGGGTAATTAAAGAAACCATCCTGATTAATGAAGCCCTGGGCTATGACATCAACACTGTCGAGTTTGCCATTAAAGACGGCATCCCCTACGCAATTGATTATATGAATCCCGCCCCAGACGCTGACTGGTGGTCGGTTGGCACAATTTATTTCAAATGGATGGTTGCCAGAGTCGCAGACCTCGCTATTGAGTCGGCATTACATGGGGAACCCACCTTGCAATCGCATCGTTGGATTGATTTTTTGAAAAACGACATTAAGCGATCTGGCTTCGGTCAACCCGCCGGAGCTTGATTTGATTTTTAGATGGCACTAACAAGGGTTACATTGAGGAAATGCATGTCAATAAAAGCGGTTGAGACCTATAACGAAATTATTGAACAACAACCACACCTGCTCAACGAGTCGCATCAACATCTGTTGCAACGATTTGAAGAAGTTCGCTTTGTTTTTGGTGGCAGATTATTATCCCCATACCTTCGCCCACATTTCGTTACCAGAACGGAGTGGGCGCGAATCACTCAAGCTTGTGAAACCATCTGGGGGGCAATCGAAAAGGTTGGACGGAATGCGCCGACCGATGTGCTGATGCAGGAGCAAATCGGATTTAGTGAAGCGGAAAAAAAATTATTAGCGGTCAATCCCGGTTATGAAAATGTCTCGGTTTCTGCGCGACTCGATTCTTTTCTGACCAGCGAACGTTATAGCTTTGTTGAGTTGAACGGAGAGTGTCCAGCAGGCATTGCCTATGCGGATGTCGCGGCAGAGATATTTTTAGAACTCCCGTTGATGAAAGAATTTGGCAAAAGCTATACGGTTACGCCGATGTATTGTCGGCAAAATATGCTGAATGCCTTGCTCGAAATTTACACAAAAGTGCGCGGGCGCGGAGAAAAACCCAACATCGCCATCATCGATTACAAAGGGCTTCCCACACAACGCGAATTTGAATTGTTTAAACAGTTTTTTGAGTCACAAGGGTTTCAAACCACCATCGCAGACCCTCGCGAGGTTGAAGTTCATAATGGCAAGCTTTACAGCGAGGATTTCAAAATTGATCTGGTTTATCGAAGAGTCCTGGCTACTGAATTGTTGGAAAAAGAGGATGAATGCCAGGGATTTATCGAAGGATATGCCACGGGGGCGGCAATTTATGTTAATTCTTTGCGGTCAAAATACGTTCATAAAAAAATGTTATTTGGAATTTTAACCGATGAACATCATCAACATTATTTCACGACCGAAGAACAACAAGCCATTCGTCAACATATACCCTGGACGAGAAAAGTTCGCGATGTCAAAACCACACGCAATGGTTTGGAGATCGATTTATTGCCACACATCCGCGAGAACCGCCATCAACTGGTATTAAAACCCAATGATGATTACGGTGGACATGGGATTTATATTGGCTGGGAATCAACTGAAAGTCAGTGGGATGAAGCAATCGCCAGCGCCTTGGCTGGTGATTATTTGGCGCAGGAACGGGTCGAAACGTCTCGTGAACTTTTCCCACATATTACCGATGATGGCGTTAAATTGGTTGAACAATTGCTCGACATTGACCCCTTGCTGTTTTTTGGAAAAGTGAAGGGAGCATTTACACGATTATCGTCTTCATCGCTTGCCAATGTGACGTCAGGAGCCGGAATGGTGCCAACCATGTTGATTGAATAAACGGCTGAGTAACATCTATAGGTGATTGTTCAATATTTATTTTGTTGTTAAGCTTTCAGGGTTTTAAATGCCACTTCGATTGCAATAAACGATTGGTTCTCTCATTGAACCTTGACCTGTATTCCGTTGACGCTCGAAAAGAGGGAGAATGTCATGCCGGACTTTACAATTGGAATAGAAGAAGAATTTCAAATCATCGACCCGAATACCCGCGAACTGAAATCCCATATCACAGAAATGATAGAAGAAGGAAAAATGTTGCTGGGTGAGCAGGTGAAACCCGAAATGCATCAATCAATGGTCGAAGTCGGAACCGGCATCTGCAAAAATATTCAAGAAGCGCGCGCTGACCTCGTCAAACTCAGGAAAGCCATTTCGGAACTGGCTGGTCGTAAGGGATTGAAAATCATCGCGGCATCCACGCATCCTTTTTCACATTGGAAAGACCAGCAAATTACCCCGGGCGAACATTACGAAATGTTAATCAGTGAAATGCAATTTTTAGCGCAATCGCTATTAATTTTCGGAATGCACGTTCACATTGGCATCGAAGACCGCGAATCGCAAATTCGTATAATGAATGAACTGCGATATTTTCTGCCACACTTGCTGGCAATTTCAACCAGTTCGCCGTTCTGGCTGGGAATGAATACCGGTTTAAAAAGTTATCGTTCCGAAGTGTTTAAAAAATTCCCGCGCACAGATATTCCCGACCATTTCCGTTCCTATTCGGAATATCAGGGATATGTCGATTTGTTGTTGAAAACCAATTGTATCGACCGCCCGAAGAAAATCTGGTGGGATGTACGCCCGCATCCCAATTTCCCGACGCTGGAAATTCGCATTTGTGATTTACCTGCTAAAGTCGATGAAGTCATTATGCTGGCGGCGCTCATTCAAGCCATCGTCGCCAAACTCGATAAATTACACAAGATGAATCAAGGGTACAGGATTTATCATCGTGCCTTGCTTCAGGAAAATAAATGGCGCGCCGTGCGTTGGGGAATCGACGGAAAACTCATCGATTTCGGCATTCAAAAAGAGGTTCCGGTTAAGGATTTATTAATTGAGTTGCTGGCTTTTATTGATGAGGTGGTCGATGACCTCGGAAGCCGAAAAGAGGTTGAATATGTCCACACGGTCATCAAAGAGGGAACCAGTGCTGATAGACAACTCAGGATTTACGAAGAGACCAAAGATTTCAATGCCGTGGTCGATAACCTGATTAAAGAAACCGTGGAAGGCATCGCATAATTGATTATTCTATAATTGCGATTAACCATCGATTGCTGCTTAATTGCAAACAATTTCAAATTCATCCCACCAACATCCAGAATCGTCAGGGAATACCAGACGACAACTTTTTTGGCGTTCCTTGTATCAAACCTTTCGTGTGAATATGATTAAGGAATGAGCGATATGACTATCTAAGGAGTGGAGGCATACAATGAAATCTTCAAAAAAAGTTCTCAGCGTTTTCGTTTTAAATATTTTTTTGCTGACCATTTTCCAGCCAATAGGTTTTTCCGCACAAACCCCAATTAAAGACCATAAAAATTCTTACCCGCCATCGGAAGATGTGAAGCTTGGCAGACAAGCCGCAACAGAGGTGGAAAAACAACTTCCTCTATTAAATGACCGCGAGGTTGATGCCTATATTGCAGGATTAGGTGGACGAATCGTTGCATCGCTTCCAGGCAAGTATCAATTTTCCGAGTTTCGGTATTCCTATAAGGTGGTTAATGTTAAAGACCTGAATGCCTTTGCCTTGCCGGGCGGATATACCTATGTCAATCGCGGATTAATCGAAGCCGCGAAAAATGAAGGGGAATTGATTGGTGTCATGGCTCACGAAATCAGTCACGTTGCCTTGCGACATGGAACTTTGCAATATGCCAAAGGGAAAAAGGTCGGAACCTGGGCGACGATTGCTGCCATCGGCGGATTAATTGTCGGGGGCGAGGCGTTGGGAAGCGCCATTTACAGCGGTTTTGGCGTCTACTTTTTGAAGTTCAGCCGGGAATATGAGAAGGAAGCCGACCTTTTAGGTGCGCAAACCATGGCGCGCGCCGGATACGACCCGCGAGACCTGGCAAATATGTTTAAAACCTTGGAACAACAAGGAGGCAAAGGCGGGCCCGAATTTTTGAGCGACCACCCCAATCCCGGAAACCGTTTTGAATATATTAACCGCGAAGCCGAAATGTTGCAGGTTAGAGATTCAAATGTCAGCAATCGGGATTTTTTAAGAATCCGCGAAAAACTCAGCGGGATGGGGCGCGCGAGATCGATGGAAGAGGTTTCCAAAGGCACACGCGCGCCGGCAAGTAGCCGAAGTCGTCCAGGTGATCCCCCCTCACGTTCTTTAAAATCCTACACCGATCAAAGAGGGACGGTTCGGGTTAATTACCCGGACAATTGGGATGCTTATGCGAGCCAGGATAGCGTGAGTTTTGCGCCCGCCTGGGCTATCGAAGGAACCGATATTACGCGAGGCGCAATAGTCGGAACCTATGTACCCAATGCCAGAAAACGCGGCTACCTGACCTTGGATCAGGCGCTCAATAAAGTGGTGGCGATGTTGCAGGAGAATAATAACTATCTTAGGGAAGAGGGCGACCGGCGCTCGGAGCGGCTTTCTGGTAAGACGGCGCTTGGAACATTTCTCAGAGGAACCAATCATGCCGGTGATTCGGAAAGAGTGTATGTGGTAGCGCGACAAAGCGGCGACAATATTGTTTATATGGTTTTCATCTCGCCGGAGCGTGAATTTCGCCAGTATGAACCGGCGTTTAATTCAATGCTTAGCAGCTACACGATTAATGAACGTCTGAGATAGACAATAAAAAAGGCGACCATCAACATGGGTCGCCTTTTTTATTCGGTATTTTCCTTTTCAATTAAATTACCGCCGCTTCTTTAATATCTAGAATTCCTTCGTCAGCATCAAGCATTCCGGTCAATCCCAGAGGCAAAGTCAACTGGTCTTTGGTGTGACCGATGGTTAAGCCATAAAGCACAGGGATTTTTAAATCTCCCAAAATATTATTTAAAACTTCTCCGAGTGAATAGGGCGAAGCAAAAGACGGTTGAAAATCTCTGGGTCCACATCCTGCACACTCACCGAAAATAATGCCTGCCGCCTGCTCCAGTTTGCCCGCCAGTCGTAAATTTGTCAGCATACGGTCGATACTGTAGGGTTGCTCATCAACATCTTCTAAAAATAGAAGTTTTCCCCGCGTGTCCATTTCATAAGGCGTTCCCATCAGGCTAACAATCAACGAAAGATTTCCGCCAATCATTGGCGCGGTTACTTTACCGCTTTTAATGGTTCTGAAACTATGCTCAGGTCGCAGTAGATTTTCCTCTTTGGGGTTGGTGAATTTGCCAAGCGAATTTTTGTCAAAAAGCGCCCGGCGAAAAGCGTTTTGCGTATAATCGCTGAAACCGGAAACTGCCACAGGCCCGTGAAAAGTAACCAGTCCGGTTTGGCGATGAATCGCTAAATGTAAAGCGGTGATGTCGCTATAACCCAAAAATATTTTTGGGTTCTTTTGAATGAGCGGGTAATCAATTTTGTCGAGCAGATGAGGTGAACCGTACCCTCCACGAACCGCGAAAATCGCCGCGACGGTTTTATCACTGAACATTTCGTGAAGATCATCAAGCCGCATCTGTATCGAACTTTTATAATCAATGGAGCGCCGCCCCACATTTTTTCCCATTCGCGGTTTGAGTCCGAAATACTTCAGGGTGTGTTGCGCCAGAGCCAGCCGGTCTGGGTCAATCACTTCTGTGCTTGGGGTAATCAGCCCGACGGTATCGCCGGATTTCAAGGCTTTAGGTTTAATTAAAATGTTTGCTGGCATATGAGGTTTTCCAAAAACCGAAAATAGCGGAAGCGTAAATGCTGAACTCATTCCGGCAATAAAATTTCTACGATTCACGAATTTCCTCAAGTTGAATTTTTAACAGCATACGGGATGAAAGTGGATTCGCCAAGATTGCTGGCTTAACTTTTTTGTAAAACACATCTGGGTTCAACCAAAATGGTTTTAAAAGATGAAAGGCGAACCAAACCGGGTTGAGCGCGGGGTGGTTTACTGACGAATTTTTTTTGCGTGTAATGAACCGCTACTTTCGGCAATTCCTTTGCCTGAGAAAAAAAGGCTGCGAGTTCGGCGGCTTCTTGAATGGTTTTAACCGGGACCTCCTGCCGATTTTCCCCACGGATGACTACATGGGAACCGGGATAATCGGCGGCGTGAAGCCATATATCGGTTGATCTGGCAATCCGAAAGGTAATCGCGTCATTCTCTTTATTATTTTTGCCGACAATGATTTCGTGACCGGAGGTGGATAGAAACCTGCGTCCTAAAGGGCGAGCTTTTTGTGCGGATTTTTCTTTGGTATTTCTGCTCTCATATTTGGGTTTGATACCGAGCGCCTTTTCGGCTTGGGTAAGCAGATGGCTGAACTGAATGGAATTTAGCTCACCCTGTAATTGAGAGAGCAATTGGGAAAGGGTTTGCAACCGACTAGTAATTTCCAGGAGACGTTTTGCAATCGCATCCTGAGCGCGACGCGCCTTTTGAAACAGTTGGAAATAGTTTTGTGCCGCTTGCTGAGGTGATTTCCCTTCGCCCAAGGCAATAGAAATTTCAGGTTGATGTTCATCGAAGTAATCGATTACCAGAGCTTGATTATCGATTATTCGGGCAGTCGATAGATTTGCCAGCAACAGGTCGCCAAGACGTTTAAATTTATCAGGGTCTTCAAATTTGTTTTGGTCTACCGTTAAGTTTTTTAGATAGCCTTGGAGTTTTTTGCTTTCGTCGCTTAATAGTTTTTCGATTCGTTTAAATTCATTTTGAGCGCGGATGGCTTTATCAAGCAACTGAAAATAGGTGCGCGCTGCTGTAGACAAGTCAGGGAAAGCCGTTTGCTCAACCGACGAATTTTCCAATGAATGTAAAGGGAAACTGGACAGTTGTATTGCCTTCTTTATCCCGATGAGTTGATGAATGGAAATTTCATTCCTGGTAATTTGAGCCAGTTGAACAGGGGTGTAAATTAGAGGGGTGGGCGGCAATGTTAAGTCTTTCAGTAGAGTTAAAAGAGCCTCCCTTGAACCAGACTGATTTTTTCTATAGTTGAATTCTTTTTTTAAAAGCGGGCCAAACAACTTCAGTGTGGTTTCAATGAACGGTTCATCCAGGCTTTCACGCCTTGCTTCGACCAGTTTATTTAGCTCTTCCAAATTTTTATCAAATTGAGTAAATGAAAATCTGTCATCGAGATTAAAATTACCGCGCGGTTTAAACAGGGCATAAATCACATTTTCCTTGTCGGTGAGATAGGCATTGGTGTTTCGCCCGGCAAAGGACAAAATCAACCTGGTTAATGCCGGGTGAGCATCAGGTCTTTTGGGTTGGAACTCCAGGATCACCACACGTTCAAAATTAGGCTTGTGAATGTTGATAAGCTGCCAGCCAAGAATTTCTTTTCTAATATTGGCGAGAAAGGGATGGGCTTCATTCGATTGATTTTTCGGGAGGGTGTCTAAAAAAATCGAAGAATCATTCGGGTCTAGCCTGATATGTAAAACCTGCCCGTTTTTTAATCGGAAATCCAAATATAAATTGGTATCGACGAGAAATCCTCTGTGAAGGGTTTGCCCAATCAAGATTGGAGTTATTTCCTTTACCAGACCTGAGATTAAAAAGTCTTCCATGAAGTTGATTTCACAAATGAACCCGGATGGTTTGCCAATAGATAGGGTAGGTGGGATTTCGGAAATCCTCAAGCGTCAAAATCATATAGAAAGGGGGCTTTGGAAAACTAAAGTATTCTATTTATCCCGAACCACGACGGTGTGGGAAATAAGATCGTACCAACCACGATGTTGGGGGTCGATTGCCACCCAGAAGAACCCTGCCAGGGCTATGGTAAATGAGATGAAATACCCGATAGTTCTCAAAATAATATGAAAAAACGAAGGAATTCTATCGGTTCCCACATCGACAATATGGGTATTTGAAATCATCATCCCGAAGGTTTTGCCGCACAGGGTTTGACTGAGCAGTAAATAAAACGTGGTGATAAACCCGATTAAGCCGATGCCGGTTACGATTGATGTCGCATGATTGAACTCGCCACCCATTGCCTTAATGACCAGGAAAAACGGCGCGGCGCTCAGTGCGATGGTTAAGAGGTCGATGGCGAAAATTTTCAAATGTGTAGACAGGTTTGGAATATCAGTGGCGGCGACAATGTTTTGCGGTTCGTTGGTAAAATGATCAACCAGTTTGGCGGTAATCGATTTCGGGGTTTCACCGGATTTTCCGACCTCTGCATAAATATAATCGAGAGGGTCGGATTTACCTTGGAAGCCATCGCCCGCAAATTCATCTTCCTCGACCATCAATCGTTTGATCACCGATGGTGTGGTTACCTGTTGGGTTCGAGGTTCAGAAATCGGGACAACTTCTGACATTTCCAGTTCAACCTGTGGTTGAACGTAAGATTTTTCTTCGGGAACCGGGTGTTCCAATTTTCTAGCGGTTGCCTCTTTATCCAAAGCCAACGAAGCGGCAGCCTGTGATGTGCGTGCTGACTCGATTCGTGGAATCGACGCGCGAATCGCATTTTCATTGGCGATGCGATAGCGGCGCAAAGCTTTCTCGACCACCGGATTAACAATTTTAGGTTTTGGAAGTTCAGATTTCGTGGTCTGGTTTGGAATGAAGGAGGTATTTTTCGCTTGTGTAGTGGGGGAACCATTATTTACCGGTAACCCGTTTTGAGTCTCACCGGAATTTAATGATTCCAATTCGCGTTTGGCTTTAATCGCTTGAATTTTTTCATTCAACTCTTTACGCCAAGCGGGTATTTCAGGCTTTGTAGACTCCATTTGTTCAGCCATTAATTGTCTGCGAGGAAACTCCAACAGTTTTGACGGCGAAGGTGAGTTCGCGTTCTTCGTGAAATCTTGACCGCAACGAGGGCAGACTGCGTGAGTCCCGTAATAGTTGTGCCCACAATTCTTACATTTCATAACAGTTAATCCTAAAGCGAATTGGGGCTACCTGACTATCGGGGCGCATAGTAACAAAATTGGCAATTCGAGGTCAACCTTCAAGATTTACTTTTCAAGCAATTATTGAAAGAAAAATTGCTAGACCCATTTAAGAAAAAATTTACAAATTAAAATGGGTCTACAAGCGAGCGGTTACTGAATCGCGTTGGAAATCGGTTCAACTTTTAATTTGAGCGCGTTGCCATTTTCCCGACTCGGCCCACGATGTTCAAGAATGTGTGATTTGGGAATGCCGACAACCCGGTCGGCGCTTTGGTGAGGTTCGGGGTAGAGGCTGATTGAGACAAACTCATCGGCGGTTTGCCCGAGAGCCTTCAAGTCATCTTGCGAAACGTAGCCGATGATTTGAGCTACCCCATCCACGGATTTATGAACTTCAAAAATTTGAAACAGGCGTTTGGAAAAAATCGGGGATTGATCCTGAGGCGAATAGGTAAATCCATAGGTGCCGTTTGGCAGGGAATTAACCGGCATGCCTTCATCCTTCTCTTCAATCAACCGGACTTGATTTAAAGCTCTGATAGTTAAAATATCATTCGGTGTCTTTGGCAAACTCGGCTTGTCAACATTAGCTTCAGAAATTGATTCAATTTTAGAACCATTACCTGACATACAGACAATTCTCCTCCTTTAATTTTAAATAAAATAATTTGCAATTTTACAAACCGAGCAAAAGGCAAACAAGTTATTGAGAAATATTTTTAAGGAGGGTTTTATTGCCGTGGGTGGCGTTTATTCAAAACCTCTGCGACTTTGCATAATTATAAATTCTGGTATTGTTGAAAGAGGGCGAGCAAATACAATCGAGGTTTTTAATGGTCAATATTTTATCCATTCGTTGTAGCCTGGCATTCATTCCATATTTGCTGGAAAGCCTGAATGAGTTTATTGAAAGAGGCGAGGTAACTCCTGCACTCGTTAAACAGGCTGCTTCGGGATTGATGATTCGAGCAGATGAGCGATTGAGTCTTCGTTACCAAAATCAGGAAGTAGGACTTGCTCGCTCGGATGCCATTCATTTTCGAGCGACACTTGAATTGCGAAACAATTTTTTCGCAATAACCCGAACCTCAAATGAGGTAATCCTTGCACAGGTGGACGACAATCTTTTGCTTTCCCACCCGCAATCTGAAATTTGGCTGGATTCAATTGCCGTCCACAATATTATTGCGGTTCATAAAAACCCAAAGGGTTTATCAGGTTTACCTTTCCCGGATTGGTTAAGCGTATCCGCGAGCGAAACTACCATGCTATTAAGTGATGGGCGAAACGGACGCTGGGTTTTATTGGGAGACGATCACCTGCTCGAATTTGAGAAACGAGTCGCGGTACTCAGGCAAGCGAAAATTCAATATCCCAAGCGGATTCCGCCAACCATTCAAATGAAGGGCGTAAAAATTTATTTTCAGTCCTTACAAAAATTAATCCTTGCCATTAAGCAATTTTCCGAAACCGGTGATTTTCAACCATTCATAGAATCTTCCGCCAGTTATTCGCTGTTCGTTCAGAAAGCGCCTGAAGGCATGAAAATATCCGACAACTCTCTGGTCATATCCATAACGCAAAAAGAAGCCCGAAAATGGATAATGATACTCGAAGCAGAATTGGATAAATATCAGGTTGAAGAATTTCGGAGGGGACAAATCCATACCCTCATGATGAAGATGGACGATGGATACTGGCTTTTGCAGGGTGGCGACGAAATTTTTATTGAGGCTACCCGGTTAAGTGATTTTCTTGACTCAAATTTTACCCAGCAACCGGAGCATCATCTGGTGTTCTCCAAGCAGGCTGAATTTCACCTGATCCTCAACAAAGCCAACGGCAATTGTGTGGCGCTCAAGGGTGAAGAAATAAATCGCATCGCAGAAATCATCGCAAAGGGTTAATAGACCTTTTCCAATAAATGCCCAAGCTTTTCTTTTTTGGTTTTTAAATAATCCAAAAAGGTGTCGCGGGTTTCAACTTCAATCGAGACGCGCTCGACAACTTCGATTCCGGCAGCGCGAACGGCGGCGATTTTATCCGGGTTATTAGACATCATCCGAACCTTTTTCAATCCCAACATTTTTAATATTTCGGCGCAACATTCATAACTGCGCAAATCGGCTTCAAACCCTAAAGAGAGGTTGGCTTCCACGGTGTCCTGTCCGGCATCTTGAAGCGCATAGGCGCGAATTTTATTAATGATGCCGATGCCACGCCCCTCCTGTTGTTGATAGAGGACAACCCCGTGGCCCTCTTCCTGAATTTTTTGCAGGGCGTAGTGCAGTTGCGGGCCACAATCACATTTTATGGAGTGAAAAACATCGCCGGTTAAACATTGCGAGTGAATGCGAACGAGGCTGGGCTGATCAGGTGACAGGGTTCCTTTAACCAGAGCGATAAAATCTTCATCGGTGGCTTTGCCGCGAAAGCCGATGATTTTGAAATCCCCGAATTCGGTTGGCAAGTTTGCCTCAGCCAGTTTCTCCACGCCCGTACATTCCTGATTCAGTTCGCCATTCGATTGCGCCATTATTGGTTCTCCATTCTCAAATACTCATTACGAAAGCCCGATGAAATCGGACTTGGTAATGGGGGTGGTCGATAAAGATTTTAGTAACTCGTGAATATTGGGTCAAGAAACCCGCCTTGAGATTTTATCGGTTTGCGCCGTAACAATTGTTATTGTTATATTAGCCAGCAAAGGTGTAGCGGAGTGAGTGACACAGAACATACATTAAAACTCGAAATTAAAGAACTGGGAGTGACCCTGAGCCGCAAGAACCCGGTTAAAAGACCTGTGTTAATCGTTCTGAAAGGTCATATCCTCGGACAAACGATTCCCGTCAACCAAACCACTGTAACTATCGGACGTGGCTCGATGTGTGATGTAATTTTGCGCGACGAAGTCGCTTCGCGTCAGCACGCCGAAGTCATCGCCATTGATGCGCAGGATGGTTGTTTTGAATATTACCTTCGCGATTTAGGCTCAACCAACGGGACATTTTTGAATGGCATGCGGGTTAAAGATGATCAGTTGCTGGAGGACGGCGACAAAATAAAAATCGGCAATCATCTGCTCAGATTCGGAATGCTTGACGATTTAGAGGCAGAATATCAGGAAAAGGTGCATAAGATGACGCAGACGGATGAATTAACCGGTCTGCGTTCACGCCGAAGTTTGTTCGCGGATTTGGATCGCATCATCAATCAAGCGTTAAGTGGAAGTGAAGCCAAAGAGATTGCCGTCATCATGCTCGACCTCGATAACTTTAAAAAGGTGAATGATGGTCGTGGGCATCTTGTCGGTTCGCAAACGATTCGCGATGTCGGGCACATCATTCGTGATGCGGTTGGAAGTCATGACCTGGCGGCTAGATATGGCGGCGAAGAATTTCTTGCTTATGTTGTCGGTTCGGCAAATCGGGGGTGGGAAATCGCCGAACAAATCAGAAAGATGGTTGAAGCCTTCATCTTTTCCGGGTCGCCGACCGACCCGACGCAAACCATGAAAATAACCATCAGCGGAGGCGTGGCGGTGTTTCCCAGAGATGGAGTTGGCGCTTTGGATTTAGTGCAAAAGGCCGATCAGGCTCTGTACAGAGCAAAACGAATCGGGAGAAACCGAACCTGCATTTACGATGCAACCGTTGATCACCCGGATACGGCTCATCCGATGGTTGATGCTTCGGCAATTATTTATGGCCCGGCGGATGCGCAATAATTTTTTCACCGCTTAATATTATCAAGAACAAAAAAGGCAACGCTTGATGTAAGCGTTGCCTTTTTCAATTTTGGAAAAGGGTTCACCTATTTTTGATAAACGAATCTGGCGACATCAGCTTCAGAAAAAATGATGACATCGCCGGGAGTTAACGGAATTTCCTGAACCCGTCCAGAGGCAATAGTATTTTTAAAGGTGCCATTGGTTGAGCCGGAATCAACCAGAACCACCTGCCCATTTCTCAAACCGACCCAGGCGTGACGACTTGAAACCCGCGGGTCTTCAATAACCACTTGAGCGGAATTGGCATCGCGACCAATGAAAAAACCTTCGGCAGTAACATTGAAACTCTTGCCGGCAAGCGGGCCGGTTTGCCAGATGATTGCACCGTGACTGGCGGGAACGGCAGTTGTTCCACCCTGAGCCGGAGAAGCAAAGACCACGGTTTTTGCGGGTTGTGCTGCTGGCGGCGGCATCGGTTGTGGCATTGGCGGTGGCATCGGTCGCTGTGCCTGCATTGGCGGCGGCATAGGTTGCCCTTGCGGTGGATGAAATTGCGGATTCGGCTGTCCTTGATAATTGGGTTGAGGGGGAAACGATTGATTGATTCCCGCTTGTTGCGGATAAGGTTGATTCATCCCACCGGGTTGAGGAAAGCCTTGTTGAACCGGTTGTTTGGGTCCTTTTTTACGCATCATCAGGAGCAGTAAAACGCCGCCTCCAAGAATCAACAGGAGCACACCGCCACCAATCACAATCATTCCGAGTCCACCGAAGCCACTGGCTTCCTTGCCTTCGGCTTTTGCCACCTGACTTTGTTGAATGAGTTTGGTGGTTTCCGAATGTTGAGGAAACAGGCGGGCGACCTCTTCAAATTTTTGAATGGCTTCCGTATAACGATTATTCCAATAGGATTCCAAGCCTTCGCGGTAACGCTTGTCAACCAGTCCTTCGGTATTTGTCGCTCCTGATTGTTTGACGAATTCCATAACCGTGCTGGAAGGAACCACAAAGTTGAACCCCTGAACCTCCTGACCGTTGACGGTGTCGCCTCTGAAGGTTAAAAGGCCGACAATTTCACCTTTATCGTTGACCACCGGTCCGCCAGAGTTTCCGTGTGTGGTTGGGGCGCTGATTTGCAGGATCGGTGCGCCATCCTGGGAATTCTTTCTTGCTGACACCTTGCCGTCGGTAATCGACGCTTCGACAAACGATTTGTTATCGAGAAGCCCGGTGTCGGCTGCGCCCGGATAACCGAAGACGGTGATATGATCTTGAAGTTGAACCTTATCAGAATCCCCGACTTTCAGAATCGGCGCGTTTTTAATTTCAATCTTGATAATGGAGACATCTTTTCCTTCACCAATCGGCGCGCCGAAGGCTTTAATCTCAAAAGGAAAATTACTGCCATCCGGAGTAAGAACGTGATGAATGTGCTTCATATCCTGAAGCTGGGCTTTATTGGCGATGCCGTTGATGGTCTCAGCGCTGAGCGAACGGGGGTCGGTATTATAATCTCTGGCTAATAATATGACGAATTGCTGGAACAAAGCCTCTTTGGCTTTATCGTCTCCCTGCTTGGTCATATCAACCACATGAGCATTGGTCGCAATGTAACCGTTAGGATCAATGAAAGAACCGGAACCACTACCCACCAGCGGAACCGTGTAGGTTTTATTTGTGGGCGGCCAATAAAAATATCCAATATAGCCATCGAGAATCCGAACGACAGCCGGCTTACTGTACATCGCCAGTCGTTGTTCATTGGTCACCTGATTTTGGGCTTCCACCTTGGTGAAAGTTAAGATAGAGGCTAGAGTAACCAACAGCGTCAGGGCAAAAAATAAACTCTTACGCATCACATTCCTCCACAATTTGTCCCCCGAAGTTAGTTGATTGAAGAGCGGGGAAGATTGAATAAAAAATTACAACGCGATGATACTCGCATAAGGAAGCGTTTTCAAACGTGAAATTGGGTTTCCTCAAATAACTTGGGTAACTGAAATGCCAGGTTATGATCGAGGCGTTTAAACGGTCTTTTTAATTTAAGAAAATAACCTTTGGATTGACCAACCCAAAATCGTCAGCAATGAAGTTTAGCAAAAAGTCACGAGGCGAGTAATGTTTTTCTTTGTTGTTTTAATGAGTACATCAAGGTATCGGCTTGGTCGATAGCCCCTTCGATTTCGTCTAAGTTGGAAAACGGCGTTACCCCGAAAGAAAACATTAACGGAATCGGTTCTTTTAAATCCGATAAGTGATTCATATCCATTTGCAGGCGTAAGTTGGTGAGACGATTTTTAACCTCACCCTCGGTGATATTGAACATAATGATTAAAAATTCATCGCCTCCCCAACGAAACAACATATCGTCGGCACGAATAATTGAGCGCAGGCATTTGGCGACCTCACGAATTGCCGCATCCCCTGCGGCATGTCCCAGACAATCGTTTAAGGGTTTCAAATTATCTATATCGATTACCGCGACGCAACCGTTCCCCTCTATTGAAAGTTCAGGTGATTGTTTATCAACGAGTGAATAAAAGGCATGGCGATTCAAGGCTTCGGTTAAGGGGTCGCGCCGGGCGAGCGATTCCAATTGATCGCGGGTTTGCATCAATTGATGATTGACGTGGATGACTTCCTGTTGAATATCTTCCATCACCACCATGACCATTCCGAATCCCAAAAATAATTCAAGTAACAGATCATAAATTGGCGAATAATCCAGGTAAGGAAAGGGTAACCCGGCATAGAAAAGGGCATAAGCAAAAATCGGAATATAATGAAAGAAATCAAAGGATAACAGAGCCAGTCCGATGGACATCACGGTAAATCCGGGCTTTTTCCGTTCAAGGGATTTAGAGGGGATTAAGACTTTATAGGATTTGTAAAACAGCCCACCGATGATAAAAAAATGCGCCAGAAATTTATAGTTGTAATGAATGGGAATCAATCCGAGGACGACCCCGAAAATGAACAGGAAAGCGAAAGACCTGAAATCTCGTTTGCTTAACCGTTTGCCAGCGGAATAATTTTTACAGCCTGCATAAATCAGGAAACAGAAGGCATATTCAAAAATATAATAAACGATGAGTAAAATTGATTGAATCGGGCGTAGGCGAAAGGCGATGGTTAGGGATGACAATGAAATCAGCAAACATAACCAGGCAAAAGCCCAATATTTTAAAAACGGTCGGGAAATAAACCTTAATAGGAAAAACGTCAGAATGGTAATTAGCAGGGCTCCGGCGCTTTGAATCGCGCTTCCGGTTATGCTGATATTAAATTCCATAGCTTGAAATCTATCATCCTTTAGGGGAAATGCTTTAAAACCTGAGAATCACCCGGAAAAATTAATTCCTCAGCCTCGCCATTAAATCTTCATCGATATCGGCTTTTTTCAAGGGGGTAGAATATTCACGGTTCACTCGACCGGTTGGCAGCGGAGCTTTTTCACCAGCTGATCCGGTTTGCGATTTCACAGGCGCGATGGCTCCGGTGGAAACGGCACGGGTCGGTTGGGGAAACGGTGAGCGATATTCTCCCGAATTTTTCGACGCTGGATTGAGCGGCGGACTGGTGGTTGCGCTCAACCCGGCTGTGCCACGGTTGGGCGGTTTGTTCTCGACGATTTTGCCACCGACTTTGGCATCAACGATTTCCCCGATATTTCTAAAGAGCTTGACCAATCCAATCAGCGCGAGAATCAAGGTTGTCGGATAGGCGAACATGGCGAAATCTTTCATCACCACATAAGCGACAACGGCAGAAAATAACAGCGCGGCACCAATGGCGATGCCTTGAATGCCTTCACTGATTTGTTTGCGGTAACGTTTATTTTCACGGTCTTTCGAGGGGTCGGCAATCAGCATATTCCCATTTAAGGCGTGAGAGATTACCGTCAAATTCATGCCGCAAACTTTACAGAATTTTGCGCCATCGACGGCAGGGGTCGCGCAACTTGGACAGTACATTTTTATCTCCGGTTTAGCAGAACAGGACAGAAAATCTAGCGGTTTGGGAGCAGACGCGGTCAGTATAACACGAAAGGTTGACGCACTCTATATTTAATAGCTAGACTCGAATGAAAAATTTTTTTATGATTTTCGGCACGGAGGCAGTGTGGGAGTACGGAAAAAATCGCTAAAACCTACCGCAATTTTATTGATAAGTTTCCTGCTTTTAACCGTAGGAGCGGGTTCCTTCAGCCCAACTCTGGCGCAAACCGATAACCTGACATTACCCATTATAAAAAAAGATTCGTTATTAAATGGTCTGCAATTAATCACTCTGGAAAAGCCCGGAAGTGGCGAAGTCAGTATTAAAGTGCGCATCAAAAGCGGCGCGGTTTTCGATCTGGTTGGCAAAGGCGGATTAGCCGATTTAACTGCCGGAATGTTGCTACGCGGCGGCGGCGGGTATTCGTTTAAAACTGTTGAAGAGGTGGTTGAGCAATCGGCTATACGCATCAACATCAAAACCGGTTGGGATTATACCTCCTTGGAGTTTTCAGGACCCAAGGATGCGACCGAAACGATTTTTGATTTAATGAGCCGGTTGATTATCTCTCCGGCATTCGACCAGAAAGAATTCGATAGTTTAAAGGCAGAGCGCCTCGCCGCCATCAAATCGGCGACCAATGATCGACTGTTGATCGATTTGAAAGCTGTAGAAAGTTTATATGGCACACATCCCTATGGAAAATTGCCACAGGGAACCAGCGATTCATTGGCAAAGATAACCAAAGCCGATTTAAGCTATTTCCACTCGAAATTCTACCTTGCGAATAACGCGGTGCTGATCGCTGCGGGCGACCTTTCAGCCGAAGAGGTAACCAAACTGACGAGAACCAAATTAGGTGCCTGGAAAAAAGGCGACCTGGTTGCTCCGAGTTTTCGCGCCCCGGACAGTCTGACCGGCAGAAGAGTTTTTTTAATCGATAGACCCGAGGCAACGGTGGCGCAAATGGTGATTGCCCAAAGCGGCTTTTCAAGACGATCAACGGATTTTCTGGCAGCCGTGTTGATGATGGAACTATACAAAGAGCAGATCGCAAAACTTTGCCAACAAAATTGTTCAGTGGAATATTCTCAGCGTTTACTGAACGGGCCGATTTTAATTAACATTCAATCATCTCCCACAGAGCTGACCACACGGGTCGAGCAACTGACCAAACTGATTACCACGATGCAATCTTCTCAGCCTGAAGCGGAATCGGTTGAACGGGTAAAAACCGAACTCATCCAAATGATGAATGAAAAATTAAAAAATAACCCTGCGGAAATTCTTTTTGATATTGATTCATATGGATTGGGTAAAGATTATCTGGTGACCTTTATTGAACGCGTGAAGGCGATTACTCCAAGCGATATTCAGAAAGCCGCAAAAGCCTACCTGACTGGTAGTAATAATCTCATAGTGGTGGCGGCTCCTGTGAAAGCTTATGAAATGGAATGGAAGAAACTGGGTGAGTTTACCGTAATGCCGTAGTTGACTCTTTTATCATCGCTCGCTACATCTTAATTTCATCTGTGGACACACATATAAAAAAATCATCAATGGTCAGGGAAATGTTCGGGCAAATCGCTCCGCGATATGATTTATTAAATCACGCGCTTTCCCTGAACGTTGATAAACGTTGGCGTCGCTTTGTCGTCAAAAAAGTGATGCGGCAACTGACCCGTCCAAATGCCATCGCCCTTGATTTATGTTGCGGTACAGGCGATTTATCGCTTGAATTGGGACGGTATGCGACAACCATCGGGATGGATTTTTGCCACCCGATGTTGCAAATCGGATTGACTAAAGTGCGCGCTTCCAAACTCGCGATTGACCTGGCTGAAGGCGATGCTTTAAATGTTCCGGCACCGAGCAATCATTTTGAGGTTATCACGATGGCTTTCGGTCTCAGGAATCTGGATAGTGTTGACCTGGGATTGCAGGAAATTTTCAGGCTGTTAAAGCCACAGGGGATCGCTGCAATCCTCGAATTTTCACAACCCCAGTTGCCGGTTTTTCGACAACTGTTTCAATTCTATTTTCTGCGAATTTTACCGAAGATTGGTAACGCGATTTCCGGGTCGCAATTTGCGTATCAATATCTGCCCGAATCCGTGCAAAACTTTCCCGACCAAAAATCCCTGGCGCAAATGATGCGGGGAGTTGGTTTTTCAAATGTAGAATATTACAATCTATTCGGTGGAATTGCGGCGTTACACACAGGAACCAAACCCTAAACCATTTTATTACTTCCGGAATTAGAAAGGCGCACATGCAGTTAGATGCCATCCAATTTTTCTTTGAGCGATTTGCTATCAACGCCAGCGATATAGACAAATTATTAACCATTGCCTTGATGAGAGGCGGGGATTACGCAGACCTCTATTTTGAATACAAGGTGAGCAATAGCGTTGGCGTAGAAGAACAAATCGTCAAGTCCGCAACTAAAGCGCTCTCGCAAGGTGTCGGGGTGCGGGTGATTACCGGTGATAAAACCGGTTATGCCTATACGGATGAAATCGCTTTTGATTCGATTCGTAAAGCCGCTCAAACTGCCAGTCATATCGCCAGCAGTCAGCAACCCTCACCGGTCAACCCGGTGAATGCCACGCCCAATAGACACAATCTTTATTCCGTCGCTACTCCGGTTTCGTCTGTAGAATTGGAAACCAAAATTGATTTGTTGAAAAAAGGCGACACCGTCGCCAGAGGATTTGATAAACGAATTCGCGAAGTGCAATCGGGGATTTTCGATGAAGTGAAGTATGTGATGATTGCGTCATCGGATGGTCGACTGGTTGGTGATGTGCAACCCTTAGCCCGATATTCGATAAGCTGTATTGCCGACGATGACGGTAATCTGCAAGCGGGACGCGCAGGCGGCGGCGGTCGTGTGGGGATCGATTTTTTTGAAAGCGAATCGAAGATTGAATATTTTGCGCGCGATGCCTCGCGTCAGGCAATCATTCAACTTGATGCTATCGATGCGCCGGCAGGAACTATGGAAGTCGTTTTAGGACCGGGCTGGCCCGGCGTGCTTTTGCATGAAGCGGTTGGTCATGGACTGGAGGCTGATTTTAACCGCAAAGGGACATCGGCGTTTTCCGGGCTTATCGGTCAACAGGTAGCTTCTGATTTATGTACGATTGTCGATGATGGCGCCATTCCCGGTCGACGCGGTTCACTCAACATAGACGATGAAGGCGAGCCGACCGGAAGAACGGTGCTGATTGAAAATGGAATTCTACGAGGCTATTTAAATGACCGCCTGAATTCCCGTTTATTGAAGGTTGGGCAAACCGGCAATGGACGCAGGCAAAGTTACAAGCATATGCCGATGCCACGCATGACGAATACCTTCATGCTATCCGGGCAAGATACCCGCGAAGAAATTATCCGCTCGGTAAAATTCGGATTGTATGCCGTTCAATTCGGCGGTGGTCAAGTGGATATTACCAATGGGGAATTCGCATTCTCTGCATCCGAAGCCTACCTTATCGAAGATGGAAAAGTAACGGCTCCGGTAAAGGGGGCAACACTCAGAGGCAGCGGACCGGAATCTTTAAAAAAGGTAACCGCCGTTGGTAATGATTTGGCATTGGATGAAGGCGTCGGGGTTTGCGGGAAAGAAGGGCAGCAGGTTCCTGTGGGGGTTGGACTGCCAACCATTAAAATCAGTGGCATGACGGTCGGTGGAACCAAGGCGTAAATCGAATATTAAATATCAACTCTCTGCATATTCACACGAAATAATGGCAAACGAATTAAACAAGCAGTTAGCCAGTGAACTGGCATACGAAGCGGTAAAAAATGGCGCAAGCGCCGCCGAGGTGGTCATCAAACAACGGACTGAGTTTTCTGTAGGGGTTCGGTTGGGTGAAGTTGAAACTTTACAGCAATCAACCGATAGGGGGCTTGGGCTAAGGGTTTTGCTGGACGGGAAACAGGCATCAGTATCGGGTTCAGATTTTCGTAAAGATGCTCTGACGGAATTGGTACAACAGGCAATCGCGCTGGTTCGCGTTACCTCGCCAGATGATAATATCGGACTGCCGGACTCAAAGGCGTTTGCGCAAACCATCGAAGACCTTGATTTATATGATGAAGCAATCGTCAACCTTGCCACCGAACAGAAAATCGAGATGGCGCTTAGAGCGGAACAGGCTGCCAGAGATAGCAGCCCGTTGATTGTCAATTTTGAAGGCGGCGGCGTCGATACTTCTGTCGGCTCTTTAATTCTCGCCAATTCGTTGGGTTTTGCAGGAGCTTATCGCGGAACTTCGTTTTCGATTGCCAGTGTCCCGGTGGCTTCGGAAAACGGTCAGATGCAGGGGGCTTACTGGTACGATGTCAAACGCCAACTCGCTGATGTAGATTTGCCGGAAAATATCGGTCGTATTGCAGCGCAAAGGACGCTTAGGAAACTTGGCGCGCGGGCGGTTGCCACACAAAATGTGCCGGTGGTATTCGAGCAGAATATCGCGCGAACTCTGATGAGCTATGTTTTTCAAGCGGCGTCGGGGGAAGCGATTTTTCGCAAATCAAGTTTTTTTGTCGGACAGCTTGGAGAAAAAGTTGCCGATGAAAAAGTGACAGTAATCGATGATGGGCAATTAATCAGAGGATTAGGGTCAAGACCGTTTGATGCCGAAGGATTACCGACACGAAAAACCGTCGTCATTAAAAATGGCATTCTTGAAAATTATTTGCTTGATACTTACACCGCGAGAAAACTGGGAATGCAGTCAACCGGCAACGCATCGCGAGGGCTGGTTGGCGCGCTCGGCGTAGAAGCCGGAAATTTTTATCTTGAGCCGGGGAGATATTCTCCCAATGAAATCATCGGCGCGGTTTCCAAAGGATTTTTAGTAACTGATGTATTGGGCTTCGGGGTGAATACGGTGACCGGAGATTATTCGCAATCGGCTTCGGGAATCTGGATAGAAAATGGTGAGTTGACCTTTCCGGTTCAAGGGGTAACGATTGCCGGAAATCTGAAAGACATGTTGCAAGCCATTGAAATGATCGGGAATGATTTACAATTTCGCGGGAATATTACTTCTCCAACCGTGCTTATCGGTCGAATGACGTTAAGCGCATAAATAATTCAAAATGATGTTTAACGAATCTACTGGAAAAATCGAAAAAGATCGGTCGAGATTAATTATCGTCGCAAGCGGACTGGCATTAATTTGTGTCATTGGGTTAATCATCGCGGTTTCCTATATTGGGAGCCGTAAACCCGAAGAGTTGAAACTGATTGGACAGGGAAACCCTGAATTCGATTCCTATGTTCAATCGCTAACCGTTGAGGATTTAAAAATCAAAACGGCAGAAAGATTAAATACCCGTTTCGCTCAATTTAATTTTAAATTAAAAAATAGTGGTGATCGGGCGATATCCGGGGTTCAACTCCGGCTTGTTGCACTGGGTTACGAATACGAGGTTTTAAAAGAAAAATATTTAACCCCGATTCCGGGTTCCGCTAAAACTTTACCCTCCAATCAGTATGTCAGCCTTGAATTATACATGGAGCCGATTCCCGATCCGACAGAGATCATGCATATGACTGTTGAAGTAACCGGGATTCAGTTTAAGTGAAGTGATCGAATCACTGCTGTTTGATTGCAACTCCGGGCGGCGGCGAAAATTGAAATTGGGAATCGGAGACTTTGACGTTTTCACGAACGTTGCTTAAAACAAAATCCATCCGCGCGCCGCTGCGTTCAAAAATGATTAATCGTTTGACCGAAAAATTATTGGGATTGACCTCGACGAGGAGTTTCCTGAATTCTTCAGGCGCTTTTTGAGGAACCAATCGTAAAATCCAGTTACCGGCTTCAACAGCGCGTTCGCTGTTTAACGATTCGATGCGGGAAAAATCTCTGCGCAGGTCGCCGCGGCCGAGCAGAAATAAAAAAGGAATCTGGGGGTCGCTGGAATTGCGGATTGAAGTTTTCGTAGCAATAGCCTCTCCGAAAACATAGAAGAAAATATTTTTGCCATCCGAGACAAAAATTTTCTTTTCGGGTGAGTGGTAATCCCACCGGGCTTTGCCCGGTCTTTTCAAAATTAGGCTTCCCGATTCTCGAATAA
Source organism: Acidobacteriota bacterium (assembly GCA_040754075.1). Taxonomy (NCBI): domain Bacteria; kingdom Pseudomonadati; phylum Acidobacteriota; species Acidobacteriota bacterium. Next base: position 83,935 of record JBFMDH010000019.1, on the reverse strand, counting down.
TTCTGCCATCCTGCGCCTGGTAAACCTGTAAAAAGCTGGCTTCGAGGGTTGTCATACGGGAGTACTTGCGCTGTAAGCCGTCAATAACTCCGCCTAAATCCGTCCGCTGAAGATTTACATCTGATAACGAAAGATATTTTATGGGTTGGAAGATTGGTGATAAAGGGAGAGGGGAGCGATTGAGGGTTGAGGGTTGAGGATAGGGAATTGCAAGTTGAGAATAGGGGATCGCAATAAGTTCAGGAAGTTCAGGCGTTTTTAAATGGCACTCCGAGAAAAGCAGGTAAGCGGCATCACCGGATAATCCATTTTTTAAACCGGAATAATAAAATGCTGTCGTAGTTAAAACTAACAAACCCGTTGAACGGACAATAAAGCTATTCATAGAATCCTTTCTCTTCATTTGGTAAGAAGGGAAAAAGAGAATCGTGGTTGGTTAGGATGAAATTTATTTCGATGAATTTGAGAAAATCTCTTCAAGTGATGTTCTTCTCGGCATGACGGAGATCAATTTTCCGCCTGCGTCATGGAGCAACTTGATTATATTTTCAACCTGACTTTCGTCTTTGATTAACAGTTGAACCCCATTCGGTGTGCGATTAACCGATAAGAGATTTGCCACCTCACGCGATAATTGTTGAAGGGTTGATTCATTGAGACCAACCGCGACAACCTCCATTGAAGCATCCTGCTCACCGGTCAACTCTTGAATAGTTCCGTGTTTTACCAACTTGCCTTTCATTAAAATGGCAGCCCGGTCACAAAGGGCTTCGACATCCGAGAGGATATGCGATGAGAAAAAAATCGTCTTGTTCTGTTTTCGTAATGATAGCATCAGGTCGCGAACTTCGCGGCGACCGATGGGGTCAAGCCCGGACATCGGCTCATCCATAAAAATGATTTCCGGGTCATTGATTAATGATTGCGCGATACCGATTCTCTGCAACATGCCTTTTGAATATTTGCGTAGTTGTCTCGATGACCGTTCAGATTCCAATCCAACCTTCTCCAATAATTCTCTGGCGCGAGTTTTCGCTTCCGGTTTCGGTATGTTGAAAAGGGCAGCGGAATATTCGAGAAGTTCAATGCCGGTTAAATAATCGTAAAAGTAAGGATTCTCCGGCAAATAGCCGATTAAGGCGCGGGTGTTTGAATCATTCAGCGGGTTTCCAAGGATTTCTGCGTACCCTGATGTGGGGAAAATGAGTTGCATTAATATTTTCAAGGTAGTGGTTTTACCCGCGCCATTCGGGCCTAAAAACCCGAAAATTTCTCCGCGATTCACCTTGAGGTTCAGATGGTCAAGGGCGCGAACCGTGCGTTTCTTTAAAAAACCGACCTGATAATCTTTGGTTAAATCTTTGAGTTCAACAGCCACATCATTCATATTTACCTGTACCTTCGATCCAGACATTTTCCAGCGGCTCTTAAAAAAGCCTCGCGTAAATCCGTATTGGGAATCGCCTCGGCTTTGTCGCGTAACTGGAGTTGATGCTCTTCGGGGGCGATAAATGAAATTTCCTGGGGCGGTTTTTGGGCTTCGACAATTTTATCCGGGTTTATGACAAATTCAATAGTTCTCAAGGTGGGCGTTCCGAGAATCGAATTCAATTTAAAGATCAGCGGTTCGCGCATCTTATGAAGTTGAGCGCGCCAGTTTGCGCTTAGAACCGCAATGATTAAAGTCTTTTTCTCCAATTTAAGGGGTCTGGAAATTTGGCGGATTTGCGAGCCGACCGAAACCAGCCAGGCGGCAAAGACCGCTTGCTCACGCGCTTCTTCCGAATCACCCGCTTTGCGGAGAATCATCGGAAGAAGTTTGAGCAATTCGGTCATCATAAGAAAACCTGCCGATTAAAAAGCCTGCGCCACTTCGCGTTTTCCGTGTTTGATTTTTTGCCAATAGGATTTGAACTCAAAATCCGGGCTATTGGGTTGAGTGTGACATTGCACACAGCCATTCGGCGTTGGCATAAAACCATAGCCTTTTTGCGGATTGGCAACATGACTTTTGCCAGGCCCGTGACAGGATTCACATTGCACATTGGCAAACTGGGGTGTGTTAGTCAGGGATTGAAATCCCCCCTGACCAAAACCCACGACATGACATTTCACACATTCATTATCAAACTGTTGATTTTTGTTTTCGAGTGTTGCCATCGCATGGGCGTGCCCGGTTTTTTGCCAGACGGCGTGCTCTTCCTGATGACAAGCGGCACATTTATCGCCACCGGCGAAGGGCGAGTTATTGGAAGATAGAACCGAAGTCGGCTGAATGCTGGCTTTGGCAGCTTTGCTCTGTTCATTGGTAAACTCATCGTGAGCCGTTGTGACGGTTGTCAATGCCTGCGGATCATCAGGGATATCGGAATCAAGCGGCACATAACGATTGAGCAGATTTTCAACTGAGCCATCTCCCTTAAGATAGACACGCAATTCGCCGAGGTATTTGGTCTGGTCGTAGGCGCTGGTTAAGGTGGCGCGATTGAAGTGAGTCGGCTCGTTCATGCTCCCTAAGTGTCTACCGTAAATCAGCGAATCGATTTCAGGATTTTCAGAAGCCAGGCGTTGCACCTTCAAATCATCCATATAGGCTAAAACGACAATAAAATCGGCATTTTGTTTGATTTCCGGGAGAATTTTCCGGGCAGCCTCAAACGGGTCTTCGATAGTAAAGCCCGCCAGAGCATTGGGTTCCTGACTGGTCATCTGCGGTCGCTCTTCAGTGAATCCGACAATCGCAACCCGCAGTTTTTTATTCGGTGTGCCGCGACGAAGGTTGACCTCGCGAATGAGGTAAGGAACGGGGGCGTTTAAGGTATCCGAGACCGGTTTAATATTGGCTGAGAGCAGCCGTTTGATAAACGGGTGTTCTTTAATGCGCGCTTCATAACCCTCTTTTTTCAACAACTCGGCAGCATAAGGCAAATCGCTGTAGGTGAGGTTTGCCGCGTCATGGCGAAATTCTCCATAACCTTTGACCACCCATTTATTTTTAGCGATTACTTCCGAAGGTAAACTTCCATTACTCACTTTATCGTCGGTAAAGAGATTTCCCGAATCGACATAAAGGGTCGGGACTTCATTATTCGAGCGAAATTTAAAAGCTTTGATATAGCTGACACGCCGTGCCAGTCCACCCATCGGGTGGGCCGGTCAGCCACAGGTTTCAAGGCTTCCGTGAATGTCCGAGCCATAATGAATGGCAAAGGCATAGCCGTCGTCGTCTCCGAGCTTTTCCTTGATTTTTGGCTCATTAATATTGAAATTTACGGTTACATTCTGCTCCTCAAATTCGCTTTCATTGCTTCCGGTACATCCGTAATACATCGTAGAAATCGTTAAGGTAAAGGCAAACCAAACGGCTAGGGAAATTTTTCTACGCAAAATACGCCTCCAAATAAATGATTGATTTTTATTTTAATAAATGCCTTGTGCTATGATAGCTAACTCTATCATCCCAATTCCAGGAAAGTGAAATGCCAAATCCTAAAAAACTAATATTAGCATCCGGTTCTCAAAGACGCTCTGAAATTTTAAATTCCCTCAAGCTGGATTTTTCTATCTCACCCAGTTCCATTGATGAACGTTTCCATAAAGATGAAGCCCCTGCCGATTATATTATTCGGATTGCCAGAGCCAAAGTTGTTGACGTCGCTAAAAACCTCGAAACCGGGCTGGTTTTAGGTGCAGATACGATTGTGGTATTTGAAGGTCGAATCATCGGCAAACCCTTAAACGAAGAGAACGCCAAAGAAATATTGAAAGTATTGGCTGGTCGATGGCACGCGGTCATGACCGGGGTTGCGCTTTATGACATCGATTCCAAAAAAGAGGTTGTTGATTTTGAAAAAACTCTGGTGCGGTTCGCTCCGCTCTCACAGGATGAAATCGATTGGTATATCTCAACAGGGGAGTATAAAGGCAAAGCGGGTGGATATGCGATTCAAGGCTATGCGGCAGCCTTTGTCGAAGAGATTGCCGGAAATTATTTGAATGTCGTTGGCTTGCCTGTGCCGCTGGTTTACCGGTTGGGAAAACGCCTGGGTTTTTCCCTGATTGACGAGATCGTTACCTGATTATTTTCTTCGCGTCAGGATTTATCGATTCACTTTTGATTAACGGATATCAACTCGATGGAACTTAAAAATAAAAACGCATTGATTACCGGAGGCACCAAGGGGATTGGTGAAGCAATTGTTATCGCGCTTTTGGAACAGGGAGCCAAGGTTTTTTTATGTGCGAGGGATGAGGCTGCGGTACAACAGAAGGTAGAAGCGTTAAAACAAGTTTATGGCAACAGGGTATTCGGAAGCCCCTGCGATGTGAGTAACTTTGAAGATGTGCAGCATCTGTTTCAAGAAGTGGAGCAGAGGCTTTCAGGGATTGATATTCTGGTCAATAACGCCGGCGTCGGTTGTTTTTCGACCGTTGAAGATTTGGCGATAACCGATTGGCAGCAAACTCTGGCGATCAATCTTTCGGGAGTTTTTTATTGTTGCCACGAAGCGATTCCGCTAATGAAGAAACGCGGGGGCGGATATATCATCAACATCGGAAGTCTGGCGGGGAAGGAAGCTTTTGCGGGAGCGGCGGCATATTGTGCAACCAAGTTTGGTTTAGTTGGATTTTCCGAAGCCTTGATGCAGGAAGTGCGTCACGAGCATATCCGGGTCAGTTATGTGATGCCCGGTTCGGTCAATACGGATTTTGGTCGTCATCAGAAAACCGATAAAGCCACGACCTGGAAATTGAACCCGGAGGATGTCGCGGAAGTGGTCTTGAATTTATTGAAGATGAACCCAAGGGCTTTACCGAGTCGTGTGGAAATAAGACCCAGCGAGCCACCGAAAAAAGGCTGACGGGTTGAGGTTGAAAAGACTGCAATGATTCGCAGACTTCATCTTTCCATTTTATACACTAAATTGATAGACTCTAATTTACCCCGGAAATATCAATGATGAGGAAATTATATGTCTTCAAGTGAGACTGAAATTACTGCCAAGACCGAGACGGTTTCTGTCAATCAGACACGCGCGGCAAAAAGCGTATCGCTGGTTGATAAAGTTTTAATGTTACTGAGTTCCGTGCGCTTCGGCATTATCATGCTTTCAATCGTGCTGGTCTGTTGCATGATTGGCATGTTAATCATGCAGGTAGAGGTCGAAGGCTTTGCCGAATACTACGCCAAGCTGACGCCGGCACAGCGAATCATCTACACGAAACTTGATTTTTTTAATATCTATCACTCCTGGTATTTTACTCTGTTGCTGGCGATCACTGCCTTGAATATCATTCTGGCATCGATTGATCGCTTCCCAACCGCCTGGCAATACATCGTCAAACCCAAAACCAAAGCCTCTGCCAATTTTGTTAAAGCGCAAATGTTTCATGCAGAGACCAGTTTACCGTCCGGTTCGCAAGAGGTCGCAGAAAAGATACAGTCGACCTGGCTTCATTTAAGAGAAATTAAATCTGCGGTAAACGAGTCGAGGCTAATCGCATCGCTCATTCTGGGGCTATTCTTTTTATCCATCTACGTGTTGTTTGCGCATACGGTAATTTTCTGGATTTTATTTTTAACCGGTTTAGTCGGCAGCCTCTATTTTCTTCTGAGAGGCATTCGCTTTGATTTCATCATCAATGAGGATAACGGCAAGAAGACGGTTTTTGGTCAGATGAACGCCTGGAACCGTTTGGGCGCATATATTGTTCACGTCGCTTTGATGTTTATTTTTATCGGCGGATTTTTGACCAGTCGCTATGATGTGAGCGGCATGATGGAAATCACGCCGGGCGAATCCGCCAATAAAATCTTCACCCAGAAGATGGCGGTTGACGGTCCGGCGATGGGCGAAGCGCCGTTGCCGTTTACGGTTGAATGCACGGATTTGCAACAAAAACTCATTCGACCCGAAGGCGGACTCGAAGCCACCAATACGATTGACTGGCTGAGCTATGTGAAAATCAAGGACGGCGATTTTGTAGAGGATGCACTGGTGCATCTGAATAATCCCTATGATTATAAGGGCTACCGATTATTCCAATCCAAATTCACGGCTTTCGGTTACGCCAGGTCGATTAAACTTCGACTAGAGCCGGAAAAGGGCGGCAACGCCGAAGAGGTGACCATTCCCAGAAATGGAGCGGTCGAGGTTGCCGGTATCGGAAAAATTACTTATTCAAGATTCTTCCCGGATTTTCAGATTACCCGACAAGGCGCAGATTCGGTTTCACCCGATTATAATAATCCGGTTGCCGAACTCAATATTGAAACCCCGGATGGGAAACGCCGGGTAGCTTTTGCGTTCAATCCTCATTTTGCCGAAGAGACCTTTAAACAGGCAGAGAGCGCCAAGCAGAAAGATGGGCAGGAGAATCTATTGCTGGTGAATGGTTATAAAATCATCTTGAGTGATTTTGAAAAAGCCGCACAGGGACACACGCTGACGGTTCAATACGACCCGGGGCGCACACCGGCTTATTTGGGATTTTTCATTTTAAGCGCAGCGTTGTGTGGGGTATTTTTCTTTTCACACCAGCGGGTGTGGGCAGTCATCGAGCCGGACGACAAAGGGGCGAAGGTATTTGTGGGAGCCAATACCAACCGCAATCGTCAAGCATTTGAGGGGCGGTTTAATTCATTGGTTGAATCCATCACAGGAGGAAGTAAAGATGAGTAGTGTTGTTGAACGGAAAAACTTAACCGGGTTTGGTGAAATTGAGCCGACTTTCTTTGAAAAAATCAAAGGGATGATGCCGGTCATTTTGCCACTGCTTGCCGCTATCATTCTCATTTATAGTCGCTATAAATTTGGTCCCGGTAACTTTTTAAAAGAAGGCTCACTCACCGTGCTGGCGCTGATTTGTTACATCACCGCCGCGACTGTCATGGTGACGAATCTCTTCGTTAAAGAAAAGGTGTTGTACAAACTGGGGTTGCTCACTCTTGGATTGGGGTTTTGTTTTAACTTTTCAGGCTGGATGATTCGCTGGATTGAAGCCGGTGAGGCGGAAGGCTGGAAAGGCGGAATCAATGGCTTCTGGCGCTATTACCCGCTTGATACCTTGTATGCTCTGACGCTGGGTTTTTGTTGCGGTGCAGCGATTGCCACGCTGGTCATTGTGCGTAAACCCAAATATGAATTTCTGGGGGCGCTGGCTTTGCCAATCATTGCCATCATTCTGACCATCGCCATCTTGTTTGGTAATGAAATCCGAACCCTGATGCCGATTCTCGATAGTTACTGGCGACCGATTCATGTGACCGTGGCGACCGTGGCATATGGCGTATGCCTGGTGAGTTTCGGATTGGCATTCGCTTATTTAATTAAAGATGGGGTGCGCTCCGAAGCCATTGCCATTGCGGTGGCGCTTTATGGTTTATTGATTTACGGAACCATCGGTGATTATGGAATTCCGTTCAGGGCTGATTATGGGGTGCTGGTCAATATCGAAAAATCTCCTTTGCCGGTGCGCGCCTCGTTGCCCGGTGTGGGAGTAATGATGGCGATTACCCTGGCATTGATTCTTACCTCGATGGTGTGCTTTATCATTGAGTGGAATCGTAAGGACGAAAAATTAAAGAAACTTGGCTGGAATATCTTTCGCGTCGCGACGGTGATGCAGATCGTTGCCATTTTTGTACTTTTCTTTCAAATCGGTCAGGTGAATAAAGCGGATGTCGCAGCGCGGGTTTCTCCTGTCAGACACGAAATGTTAGGCGAGTGGTTAAAGAAGCAAGGATTGGATGCGCCAATGGTCGGCAATCAACAACTGGGGAATATGTGGCTTGCTGAAAAAGGGAAGGAAGGCTTATTAAACATCAGCGCCAAATCGAACCCGGTCGAGGTTGGGGCAGTAATCAGCCTGGGGGTTTGTCTATTCCTGGTGGCGCTGTTTGCCTGGAAACGTGAAGCCCTGGTTGAAGCCATGCCGTCGCTGGCGACGATAGATTCTCTGCTTTATAAAACCGTTGGGGTGGCATTTCCATTACTCTGCATTTTACTGATTACCGGCGCGGTCTGGGCGAATGAGTCCTGGGGCAGGTATTGGGGATGGGACCCGAAAGAGACCGGCGCATTGGTGGCAACTATGGCTTACGCGGCGTTTTTACATACACGCATTGCGCATGGTTGGCGCGGACGACGAAGCGCCTACTTTGCGTTGGTGGGTTTTGCCTTAGTGATTTTCACCTGGTTAGGTGTCAGCTTCCTGTTAGTAGGTTTGCATTCCTACGCACAGGTTTAATTCCGTCTTTCGATGAAGAGTGATTAAAAAAAGGCGATGGGTAGCAAGGGCGGATAGATGTCCGCCTTTGCTATTTTCGCAACGGGTATCTGCGAAAAACTCATTAAACTGGAGGCGATATGAGTGTGGTTGGCGAAATGATTGAAATTAATCTTACAGGTGGCACGGCGAAAGGCTATTATGCAAAAGGCAAGACAGATGACGTGAAGCCTGGGTTAATCGTTATTCAGGAATGGTGGGGACTCAACGACCACATCAAGGATGTCGCAAACCGGTTTGCCGAAAAAGGCTATGCGGTGCTTGCCCCAGACCTCTATAAAGGAAAGGTGACCAAAGCCCCCACGGAAGCAGGGGCGCTAATGCAGGGGTTGAATCAGGATTATGCGCTGGAGGTTTTAAATAAAAGTGTCGATTATTTGCAAACTGCGCCCGGCGTGAATGGGGAACGGATAGGGGTCACAGGTTTTTGCATGGGAGGATCGTTTGCCTTGCTATTACCATGTGTGAATAAAAATATAAAAGCCGCTGCGCCGTTTTATGGCGATGTGCCATCCGAAGCCAAGTTAAGAGACCTTGAAGCTCCGGTCTTATTTATTGGCGCGGAAAATGATTTCTGGATTACCGGGGAAAAGATGGAGGGGTTGAGAGAGGCGCTTAAAAAATTTGGCAAGACCGGTGAAGTTAAAATTTATCAAGGAGTGGGTCACGCCTTTTTTAATGATACACGCCCGGATGCTTACGATGAATCATCTGCAAAGGATGCCTGGGAGCGGGTAAATCATTTCTTTGCACAGCACCTGAAATAAATAACAGGGATGCCCTCATCAAAAAATTTTCATAACTCAACAGGAAGTGAGAAGTATGTCACAAACCGTTAAACACCTTTGTCTGGTATTGGTATTTTTAGCCTTGCCGGCAGTTCAGGGATATGCCAAGTCCGGTTCAACTCTTAAAAAGGTAGAAATACTTGAAAAAATCGAGGAAGCTAAAGGATTACTTAAAACCCAGGAAGTCGCGCTGGTAAACGAGGTCGTGGGGACTCGCAGGGTCAAGAAGGCTCCGCGGGTTTATGAAGAGATTCCCGTCACTAAAGTGGTCGGGAGACAAATGGCATTGGCGATTTTAACTGAAGATGGTGAGATAAAAATTGCCAGAGGCATCAAACGCGATAAAGGCATTGATTCGCTGTCTGCAGGTTTTAATCTCTTCGTGCGACGCGACAATGGGATCAATTCGGATATTGCAGTCATTGAACCGGCAGGCGGAAAAGTGATTGCCGTTAAGTACCCGGTGACCAATGAGAACAATCGCTTTGGAAGCGGGGAAGCGATCATTCAGGCAGTTTATACGCCATTTTCCAATGATCTGAAAAGTGACGCTCTGGTTGAACAGGGGTTGCGACTGGAAATGGCGCTGATTGAGCGGGCATATAAATATCTCGAATCGAGAGCGGTCATGTCGCAAGCCTTTCCCGGCAGGAGGATGGCAGAGGTGATTCCCAAAGATGTGGTTCGCAATCTGCTAATCAATGAACACATTGATCCGAGTTTCTTTTCAAGTCAGGCGCAGGCAAAACAATTGATTGAACAGGTTCTGGTTATCATTGCGACGAATAAGGAGAAAGCCTATGCCTATTCCATCAGTTCCGCAGGTGCGCGGGGACTGGTGCAGATGATTCCTTCGACGTATGCCTTATTAGTGAGAAAGTATCCGGCGGCCGGATTGAATTATGATTTTAATTTCGGCATGGTTGACACCTTGAATGCGATAGTCGCGCAGGTTTTATTATGCGATGCCGATTGGCAATCGATAAATTCATCCAGAGAAGTTTCCAAAGACCAGATCGGTCCATATCTGGCGGCAGCCTATAATGGTGGTGTCGGTCGGGTAATCGATATTCTAAGGGATAATGAAGTTGGGTGGATGGAGAATCCCGAAGCCGGAAAGAAGCCTACGAAGGTGGTTGTGCGCAGTGTGCCGGTCAGCGTCCCGCGAACTATCTATGTGAAGCAGAAAGGCAAGCGGGTTAAAAAGGTGGTCTATCGCACCGTATATGTTAAAAGGTCTTTCACCCTGGCGATATTTCGTGCCGAGACTAATAAATACATTTTGCAATACCATTGGATTAATAGCGCCTTTAAGGACGGTCTGGTAGGAGCCGGACGATAACGATAACCGAGGGAGGATTATGAAGGAAGCAACAGGAAGAAAAAAAGTTCCTCTGCTTGATCTGGGGGAACAACATAAACAGATTCGGGCAGAGATTGATACGGCGGTTAAACGGGTGTTCGATTCCCAACAATATATTTTAGGTCCTGAGGTGAAAGCCCTCGAAGAAGAGCTTGCCACTTATTGTCAAAGCAGTTATGCAGTAGGTTGTGCATCCGGGTCGGATGCGCTGTTACTGGCGTTGATGGCTTATGACATCAAGCCTGGGGATGAAGTCATCACCACGCCCTACACGTTTTTTGCGACTATCGGGGCAATTGTCAGGTTAGGAGCTAAGCCGGTTTTGGTTGATATTGAGCCGGATACCTTTAACCTAGAGATCAGTCAGGTTGAAGCGGTCATTACTGAAAATACCAGGGCAATTATTCCTATACACCTGTTTGGTCAATGCGCTGAGATGGACGAATTGAATGAGATTGGCAAAAAGCATGGGGTAAAGATAATTGAGGATGCAGCGCAAGCCATCGGTTCAAAATATAAAGGCAAGTTAGCCGGAAATTTGGCGGATTTGGGGTGTTTCAGCTTTTATCCGTCGAAAAATTTGGGCGGCGTCGGTGATGGTGGGATGCTGACGACATCTGATAACGATACTTATCAAAAATTAAAAGCTTTGCGGGCACATGGAGCGAAGGTCAAATACTTTCATGATTATGTTGGCATCAATAGTCGGCTTGATGCGCTACAGGCTGCGATTTTGCGAGTAAAATTAAAGTATCTGGATGGTTGGGCGGAAGGTAGAATTCGCAATGCCAATTTCTACAGGGAAGCGTTTCGGGAAAACGGATTGGTCGATTCAGGTGCCGTAAAATTGCCGGTAGAAAAAGAAGACTGCCATCATATCTATAACCAATTTGTCATTCGGGTTAAAAGCCGGGATGCTTTAAGAAAGTATCTTTCCGAAAATGGTGTCGGAACAGAAATCTATTATCCGCTCGCCTTGCATTTACAACCTTGTTTTAAATTTCTTGGGTATCAAGAAGGGAGTTTCCCGGAGTCTGAAAAAGCATCTCAGGAATCCCTGGCGATACCGATTTATCCTGAGCTTACGAAGCAGGATCAGGGCTATGTTGTCGAGACCATAAAAGGGTTCTATAACTAGTGCTTAGGTTCGGGCAAATTTTTAAGGAGCGTGTATGCGTTATGTGGTAACCGGGGGTGCCGGTTTCGTGGGGTCACATTTAGTTGATCGCTTGATGGCAGAGGGGAATGAGGTGTGTGTATTTGATAATCTGGTAACCGGGCGAGTTAGGAATGTAGAGCGCCATCTCGGTCATCCCAGATTCCAATTTATCGAACAAGATGTGACAGAGTATCTAAGCGTTGATGGCGAGGTCAGCGCCGTCGTTCATTTCGCCTCGCCTGCATCTCCAATAGATTACTTAAATTTGCCTATTCAAACGCTCAAAGTGGGAAGTTTGGGAACCCATAAAGCGTTAGGGCTGGCGAAAGAAAAGAACGCGGTGTTTTTACTGGCGTCAACCTCCGAGGTTTACGGCGACCCGCTCATTCATCCGCAAAAAGAGGATTATTGGGGAAATGTGAATCCGATTGGCCCACGAAGTGTTTATGATGAAGCCAAGCGCTTTGCCGAAGCCATCACTATGGCTTATCACAGAAAGCATGGGGTGGATACCCGAATCATTCGTATTTTTAATACCTATGGGACCCGTATGCGACGTGAGGATGGGCGCGTCGTATCAAATTTTATCGTTCAGGCATTAGCCGGAAAACCCTTGACTGTATATGGTGAAGGACGGCAGACCCGCTCATTTTGTTACGTCAGTGATTTGGTCGAGGGGATTTTACGATTACTCAGACAAAACGGTGACGCCGTAATCGATGGGAAGGACATTCATTATCCGGTTAATCTGGGTAACCCCACGGAATTTACCATTGCAGAATTAGCAATGGAGGTTATTAGATTGACCGGGAGCACGAGTGAAATTATCAATCTGCCCTTGCCCGAAGACGATCCGAAATGTCGTAAACCTGATATAACCAGAGCCCAAGCGCTTTTGAATTGGCAACCTGGTATTGGATTGAAAGAGGGATTGGGAAAGACGATTGACTATTTCAAGCAGGATTGAAGATTAATTTTCAGCTATTGTAGAAAAGGAAAAATCAATATGAATATAGCGGTAATCGGTACAGGTTATGTAGGGTTGGTAACCGGTGCTTGCTTTGCGGACTTTGGCAATAATGTCATCTGTGTGGATAAAGACGAAGCGAAAATCGGCAAGTTAAAAAACGGGGAATTACCGATTTTTGAACCTGGGCTTGAGACGATTGTCGTGAAAAATGTGAAGGAAGGACGGCTATCATTTACCACCAATCTGGTTGATGCTGTTGAAAAAGCCCTGGTTGTTTTTGTTGCGGTTGGAACACCTCCGGCGCAGGATGGCTCCGCAGACCTGACACAGATTTCACAAGTTGCAATGGAGATTGCATCGGCAATTAATGAGTACAAAGTGATTGTCACAAAAAGTACGGTGCCTGTGGGCGCGGGAGCATATATCAAAGGCGTGATAGAGGAAAATAAGACATCATCCTGTAGATTCTCCGTAGCCGCAAACCCAGAATTTTTAAGAGAAGGGGCTGCAATTAATGACTTCATGAAACCGGATAGAATCGTTTTGGGGTGTGCCGATGAAGAAGCGATAGCAATATTGAAAGATTTATACAGACCGCTTTATTTAATCGAAACCCCATTTGTGATTACCAATACCGAATCCGCCGAAATGATTAAATATGCCTCAAATGCCTTTCTGGCAACCAAGGTATCTTTTATTAATGAGATTGCGAATTTATGTGAAAGGCTTGGCGCTAATGTACAGGATGTATCAAAGGGGATGGGGATGGATGAGCGCATCGGTTCAAAGTTTTTACATCCGGGTCCGGGGTTTGGCGGGAGTTGCTTTCCTAAAGACGCCAAGGCGCTTGTTGCGTTGGGGCGAAGTGTCGGCTATGAAATGCGAATCGTGAATTCCACGATAGAAGTAAATGAGTTACAGAAAAAGCTGGCGGTCAGGAAAATTCAGGAAAGGTTTGGGGATTTGAGCGGCAAGGTTGTCGCTATCCTGGGGTTGGCTTTTAAACCGGATACGGATGATATACGAGAGGCTCCGTCGCTGGAAATTATAGAAGAATTGATGCAGTTGGGTGCTAAAGTAAAGGTCTATGATCCGGTGGCAATGAAGGCTGCCAGTCGGTTATTAATGAATGTTGAATTTGCAATTGATGAATATGATGCCGCAGCGGGGAGTGATGCAGTGGTTGTGGTCACCGAGTGGAATCAATTTCGCAGTTTGGATATTAAGAAATTAAAATCGTTAATGAAATCCTCACTGATGTTTGATTATCGGAATATTTATGAACCTCTCATGATGAGCAATGCCGGGTTTGAATATATATCGCTCGGTCGGTAAAACAAGAGTCTGATAACGAAGGTAATTAAAGTTGGCTATTCTTGAGACATTAAGTAGGCTGAAAAGGGGAGAAGCTTCGGAGAATCCGGTATTGATTACAGTAATCTCTCAGAGCGGGGAGGTCAGGAGGAAATTAATTGATCGAGCAATAGTTGAGGAAACCATTAAGCAGTTGCCATCTACCGGAATATCTAAAGCTAATAATTTGGAATCACTATATCTAAAAGATTTTGATTTTTTCTTGCTATCAGATGTTGTGGGGGTCGAAACTATCGTTGAATTTATTGGCTTTCCGGTCAATCTTTTTATATTTGGGGCGGGACATGTTGGGAAGGCGGTTGCTGAAATAGCCGTGAAACTTGGTTATACGGTGCATCTTCTTGATGATCGTGAAGAATTTTTAAATACATTTTCTGAAGGGGATATTCAAACTCATTTGATTGACTTCAATGATTTAAACATTGAAATGAGTGCTGACGATGTAGTAGTGATTGTTACGAGGGGGCATTGGTATGATGAGCTTTGTTTATCTTTTGCCATTAAACAGAGTCCCAGGTATTTGGGGATGATTGGCAGCAAGAGGCGTGTGCTTGGAATAAAAAATAGACTGATTGAAGAGGGAATTTCAAAAGTCCGGCTTGATCAGGTTCAGGCTCCGATTGGGTTGAAAATAAATGCTAAAACGCCAATGGAGATTGCCATTTCTATATTGGCTGAAATTATTCAAGTTATAAACTCGAAAGAGAGGAAATTATGTCATTTGAAGGATTAGATTTGTTGAACATTGATTCGCTATTGACGGATGAAGAGCGGCTTGCACGTGATTCGATAAAGAAATATGTTGAAAACGAAGTGAGTCCGATAATGCCAGAATTTTATGAAAAAGGTGAATTTCCTGATGAGATCATCCCAAAGTTGGGGGAATTAGGGGTACTAGGGGCTAATCTCCCAGAGAAATATGGCTGCGCAGAAATGAATAATGTAGCCTATGGACTGGTCATGCAGGAACTTGAGGCTTGTGATTCGGGAATAAGAAGTTTTGCATCAGTTCAAGGGGCTCTTTGTATGTATCCGATTTTTGCCTTTGGTAATGAAGTACAAAGAACTAAGTATCTTCCTAAGATGGCTACAGGCGAAATAATCGGTTGCTTTGGCTTGACCGAACCTAATTTTGGTTCAAATCCAGTGGATATGATAACCAAGGCTGAAAAAGTTTCTGGCGGATTTATCGTCAATGGCTCAAAGGCCTGGATAACCAATGGCTCAATGGCTCACATAGCAATTGTCTGGGCGAAAATTGATAATCAAATTCGCGGATTTATCCTAGAAAAAGGGATGGAAGGGTACTCGACGAGAGATACCAAGCATAAGTTGAGTCTCAGGGCATCCGTCACTTCAGAACTATTTTTTAATAATTGCTTTGTTCCAGAAGAGAATTTGTTGCCAAACAGTGGTGGACTAAAGAGCCCTTTAATGTGTCTTACACAAGCTAGGTATGGAATATCCTGGGGTGCCATTGGGGCAGCTATGTCCTGCTACAGTTCTGCACTGAATTATGCAAATCAGAGGATTCAATTTGGAAGACCTATTTCAGCTTTTCAGTTAACTCAGGAAAAGCTAGCCAAAATGATTACGGAAATTTGTAAGGCGCAATTGCTTTCATTACATATTGGCAGATTAAAAGATCAAGGCAAATTAAAGCCTGTACAAGTATCTATGGCTAAAATGAACAATGTATCTATGGCTTTAGATTGTGCAAGAACAGCGAGGGGAATTCTTGGCGCAAATGGAATAACCGGCGAGTATCCGGTTATGAGGCACATGTGTAACCTTGAGTCAGTTTATACCTATGAGGGGACTAACGAAGTACATCTACTGGTAATTGGTCAAGCGGTGACAGGCATTCCAGCATTTGCAGATTATCAGGAAAAGTAAAGCTCTTAAAGCTACGTAATCCTCATTATCGGACTCAGGGAGTGTTTCCATCTTTGAACTGATTCTCTGTGCAGTTCTTTAGTGTGGAGACCTTGCGATTACTTCGGAAAATTGAAATGACTAACCTTAACTATTCACGTCTTGCTTATCTATTCATTTCGCTGCTTATTTTCTTCTCCGCCTGCAAATCATCAGGCGGAGAAATTCCTAATGACCTTGCAGACTTGTTAAAGAGAAATGCTGTGAAAGAGTATAAAACCGATTTCTCTTATGAAACCCCGGAAATCCCCGATAAAAAATATCTTTCGCTAACCGTCGTCCATAGTTTCTCTTCAGCGGATGGCGAACCTCAGAAGGAACATCTGGGATATATCTTGAAAAAGGAAAACGGTGAGTGGAAGGTTGAAAAAAATACCTCCTACACCTTAAAGGCTGATAAAGCCAAAGGACTACTAAGAGGGGAAAAATAATTCCCTATTTCAATTTGACACCTGATTAGGTCGATTCCCTTGCGGCGGTCTGGTTGACTGCTGCTGCTGATTAGTGAGTTGATTTGGAATATAAATAAAAACCCACTCTTCATATTTTTTCAGTCCATATAAACTTCTAACAGAACTCCCCTTGACTCTGGGAGCGACTCCGACTATCGGCAATCCCCCTGATGAGCTATTTTTAAAAATATTAGCCAGCGGGTCATTCGCGCTATTCCCAAAGGACGAAGTATCGTCATCATCGTCGTCATCATCGTCGTCGTCATCATCATCGTCGTCATCTCCTGTTCGCCTCCCACCAATAGCAGTTACCCCACCGGCGCTTCCTTGAGTACCCGGTCTTCCCTGACTAGATGAGACTTCCCCTGTGCCTGTGAGTGGCGTCAATC
Organism: Acidobacteriota bacterium; assembly: GCA_040754075.1. Lineage (NCBI taxonomy): Bacteria > Pseudomonadati > Acidobacteriota > Acidobacteriota bacterium. The sequence goes on along the minus strand of JBFMDH010000019.1, from coordinate 67,216 downwards.
CACTACTGGAATTATTTTGGGTTTTCACCGGAACGGACGCTAATAAAAGATATTGCTGCGGAATAATCCCCCCGGTCTCAGTTGCCCAGGCTTGTAATACAGGCATAATTCTGGGGTCTCTGGCGTAGACCGGCTCCCATTCCTTCCCATCCATCGGATCGATCATCGCCGAAGGTCTAACCGTTTTATACTCTGTTACACCAACGGTGAAACCATCTCTAAGCTTGTTCAACTCTTTTAAAAATCCATAGGGCGGCGGAGATATAAGATTAATAGGTCCAAGTCGTATGCCATTATTATAATAACGCGCGATGCCTTCAGCCATTTGTTGACCGCGAAACATCATCTCTGCTTCTTTTTCACGTTGCACTTGAACAACGTAATTCGGCGTTACTGCCGACACCAGTACAATCGACATGATGGCAAGAGCGAGAATCAATCCCAATAATGCCCACCCTTCCTGTCCATTATTCTCCCGCTTTTTCATTCCTGCGAACTCTCCTATTTCGGTTTTTCCTGTAAAGGCAATCTTCGTTTGATGTCAAATTGCAGGTGGGTCAATTCCATTCCACCAACCGCAATCGAGTCAACTCTCCAAAGGCTCTGGATTTTATCGCCTACCCTCACACGTAAGACCTCTTTCGACTGACCGATCTCCAGAACTCCCTGCTCACCCAATATCCCGATAAACCGGAACGGCGGTTCAGGCGTAGGAGTAACCGCAAAGTTTGCCGAATTGGAATACTGTTTCACGGGTTCACTTTTTGATTTCACTTCAACATTAATGGATTTCTGATAAGCGTAATCGCCCGGCGTCATCTCGACAGTTAAAGCGCCATCATTAACACGCTTCGTAGGCTTTGCCCTACCATCTAAAAGCACCTCTGCATCGGCAGGAGAATTTTTAACATACACGGTTAATGTAAATGACCGGGGCGTGCCGGCTGTGGCGCTCTGCGGATTAACGCCAACTATCGTAATCGGTGGTGGCGGATCGGGCAGTCTTGGAGGTGGCGGTGGCTTGACCCAATATTCAAAGATATTCCCTCGCTCACTAACCGCAGGGCTGCCCGTTGGCTTGTACGCCGCAAGTTGCAGCGGCGTGTTATCGGAAAGCAATTCCTGGAACTCTGCCTCTTGCCCATTTCCACGACCAGATTGCTGTGCAACCTTTGCGGCAGATTCAGGGTTTTGCACCGGAACCGATGACCTGGTATCCGGCGTCGCGCTTCGATTTGAATTCGCTAATGTGGGTCTTGGCGGTGGCCCACTGAAAAATAGCTGGTAAATCAACACACCCACCAACGCCGCGCCTAAAATCCCCAAGAATATCAGTTTCTTTTGTTCGGAACCTTTTGCCATCTTTTTAACCTTACCGAATACTACCCCTGAAAATAGGCGGTCATCTCAATCGCCAGAGATATGCCGGATAATACCATCTGTCCTCTGCGACCTCTTCCGCCTGCCTCTCTATCTTTAATCGATGTCAGCGATATTGAATTAATCGTAATGAATTGCTTATTCAACTCCAATTCGTAAATGAATTGCCGTAGATTTTTATAATCCCCAGCGACCGCGTAATTAATTTTCAAACTGGGAAAGGTACTACTTAACTGCTCGATTCCCTGCTTCCTGCTTTTCGCATCCGGGTCACTATTCGCGCTGAGCTTACTCGCAGACATCGAAATGCCACTGACTAACTGAACACTATTCTTTTTAGCCAAGTTATTAATCGCTTCAATCAATGCGATTCGCCCCTGCGAGATATTTTTAAGATATCCGGTTTTGAAAGCTTCAAGCGAATCTATCGCATCCTTGCCGGGGTCTTTACTTACCTCATTCTTGTACGCCAGCGTGGATTGAATATTGATTTCGGTCTTTTTAAGATTTTCTACCTGTTGTTGAAGCGCCGTTTTATCCTTACTTTCATTTTTCAGAGTTGAAAAATAATAGACGCTGCAACTGACCAGCGAGAAGAGTGCGAAGAAGACGCCCAATAACTCTACAACCGAGAGGCCAAAAGGTTTGGCAGGCGGTTTTGCCTGAGATTTAATCAGCGTTGAATTTTTCTCCTTTACCTGGGTATACATTACTGCTGACCTCCACTTTCGCTCCCTCGCGGTTTATAGGTAAGCCTCAAAGTAAAAGGAACCAACCCCTCATCGGTTGTGGTCTCCTGGCTAGCCTGTTCTATTTCAAACAAACCGCCTGAGTGTTCCAATGCGGTCATCATTTCTGTCATCTGAGAAGAACTTTTACCGGCAGCTTTAATCTCTAAAATGGCGCTGGGATTCGATTCTTCAGGATTGATTTTTAACTTACTTCCATCGTCAACCTTTATGCTCAGGACAAAGGCATCTTTTGGAACAAAATGCTCGATATCACTAAACAACTGGTTCCAGGAGAAATTCCTTTTGGCAATCAGTTGACGCGCCGAAGCCAACTGCATCTTTTGTTCATCGCTTAAAACTGTGACCGGAACAGCTTTTTTAACATCAATGGTTTTAGCGTTCAGGGTTTGAATAGTTCTTTCTATTTCCCGCTTTTGCTGCTCAAGGATACTGATTTCATTGAGCGTTTTTATGCGTTCACCACTAATCCAAATGGCAAATAGTGAGCTACAAAACACCATCGCCATGACTGAGAGCCATAACAACCGTCGATTAGTGAAAGGATTTCTCGATAAATTAAGATCAACTCGCATCGCTTCTAAGAATAACTGAGATGTAGATCGAATCGCAATTAATGAACCATTGGTTGAATTGATTATTCAATCAGCCTAAATATTCATCACCTTGCAACTTTCGAGGTTCTAAAACGCATCCACCTCACATTGGTTCAAATTAATTCCGATAATCTGATGGGGGCTTTTCTCTACTGGGAGGCATGAAATGCGTACTTGTCCGAAATGCAAACTGGATTATGCAAATGAATTCACCTACTGTGAATTCGATGGTTATAAACTCATTGAAACCAGCCCAATATTATCAGAGCCATTTTCATTAAAAAACCCTTTTCGTTTCCTGAGCGCATCAATGCAATCCTTTTATAAAGCGCGAAAATTGTTGTTTAGCGCCCTACTTTTATTGCTTATTTCTTTTCCCTTCCTCTATTCATCAAATAAATCTCCAGACCGATTGAAAACGAATAGCAATAAACAAGAGCCTCTTGTTATCGAAACCCCGAAGGTTGCCATAGACTACTCTGAAGACCCTTCGACAGATTTACAGGCGCATAATCAAAAGCCTTCGACACCCGACCAACCCGGCGTAAAGGTTTACCTTCCCCCTTCACCTCAATCAGATACGAACAACACACGCGAACCTCAACCCACCAAACCGAATTCTCCACCTGCAATTCGAGTTGAATCGACTGGTAATTCCAAACCCCAAATTAATGCGCATCAACCCCAACCGCCTTCGCCAATTAAATCATCAACAACTTATCAACCCAATGAACCTCGAAACTCACAAGTTGTAACTTCATCAAATACGAAAACCTCTCCCCCTGGTAGCGCAGGCGTTCCATTCAGATTATTGAGTTCTCAATCAAGAAACGGGTCACAAGGAGTTTTTTATCAAATGGCTTTCCAAATCGGCAACGAAAGCGGGAGGTTAATTCATTGGGATTATTTAATGATTACAGTCAGCCTGTCGTCCGGGAAAACCATAAATAAAGCCATTCCATTAACCCTTGCTACCGGTTCTCCCGGAAAAGCTACCTTTACAATCACTACCCCTTCAGTTCCCTATTCTTCAAATGGACTCATGCAATTCCGTTTGCTTGGACAAAACATTGATAACCAAAAAGTCATTGCTTCAACTCGGAGTACCTTTTAAACATTCGTCAACTTAACAATTCGTCATTTACCCTCACAGCCGCCTTATGAATCTATTCCAAACTATCCATTCGCAAGTCGTTATCAGACTCTCTTAACTTCGGTTGCCGACCGACCGATTCGCTCAGATTAAATAAACCTTATATAGTTGAAAGCGAAATCCCATTATTGAGTTTACCGATGAAACCAAAGTCTCCAGCTAATCGCTTAATCAACGAAACCAGCCCTTACCTCGCGCAGCACGCTTACAACCCTGTTGACTGGTATCCCTGGAGCGATGAAGCAATTGAAAAATCACGGCGGGAAGATAAGCCCATTCTTTTATCAATCGGCTACTCGGCATGTCATTGGTGCCATGTCATGGCTCACGAATCCTTTGAAAATGCGGCGATTGCTACGCTGATGAATGAACTATTTATTTGTATAAAAATTGACCGCGAAGAACGACCCGATATCGATGCCATTTATATGAATGCCATTCAAATGCTGACAGGACATGGCGGCTGGCCACTGACAGTTTTCTTAACCCCCCAGCTTAAACCGTTCTACGGCGGCACCTATTTTCCACCGGAAGACCGCAGAGGAATGCCCGGCTTTCCCAAGGTTTTGCGAACCATTGCCGATGCCTATCACACCAAACGCAATGAGATTGAGGACAGCGCCAAGGCAATTACCGAGGAGCTACAAAAAACCAATCGCTTTTTTGTGTCGAATGAAATGCTCACCGTCGAGCTTTTACATAACGCCTTCAATTCCCTCTCCCTGAGTTTTGATCCGCAATACGGCGGCTTTGGCAACGCTCCAAAATTTCCTCCGTCGATGACGTTAATGTTTTTATTACGGTATTACCGGAGGACGCAATCGCCGGACGCTTTAAAAATGGTGGAAGAAACTTTGCAACAGATGGCCAACGGTGGTCTCTACGATCACCTCGGAGGCGGATTCGCCAGATATTCTGTCGATCAATTTTGGCTGGTTCCCCACTTTGAAAAGATGCTTTATGATAATGCGCTCCTCGCGAGAGCTTTTTTACAGACCTTTCAAATCACCCAAAATCCCTTTTATAGTCGAATCGCCGAAGAGATTCTCGAATATATCTATAGAGATTTAACCGATAAAACCGGCGGTTTTTATTCAGCGGAAGACGCCGACAGTGAAGGCGTCGAGGGAAAGTTTTATGTCTGGCAACGAAATGAGGTCGTTGAGTTACTGGGTGAGGAGGTCGGTGAAATTTTTTGCGATTTTTATGACATTTCCGAAGCCGGAAATTTTGAGCGCCAAAATTCCATCATCCATATAAAGAAGCCCTTGGACAGCTTTGCCCAGGAGCATCAACTTTCCACTGCCAGATTAAACGATATCCTCCAGCAAGGTCGCAAAGCCCTTTTTTATAAACGCCTGCAAAGGATTCGCCCGGGGTTGGATGACAAAATCATCACCTCCTGGAACGGCTTGATGCTCACGGCTTTTGCCGAAGCTGCCAATATACTGGGGCGTGATGATTACCGGGAAATTGCGCGAAGAAATGGCGATTTCATTATGCAAAATTTAATTCGCCAAGGTCGATTGCTCCGCACCTATAAAAATCAATTGTCGAAGTTGAACGCTTATCTTGAAGATTATGCCTTCGCCGCCGAAGGATTTTTATCACTTTATGAATGTACCTTTGAGATTACTTACTTCAATCAGGCTAAATCACTTGCTGACCAGATGCTTCAATATTTCTGGGATGAGCAGGATGGAGGGTTTTATTTTACTTCGTCAGATCACGAATCATTGATTACCCGCAATAAAGATTTTTTCGATAATGCCATTCCCTCAGGTAATTCGGTTGTCTCACTGGTTTTACAAAAACTCGCAATCATTACCGGTGAGCACACCTATGCCAATTATGCCACGACGATTTTACGGATGATTCAACCGGCAATGAAACGTTACCCAACGGCTTTCGGATATGCGCTTTGCGCGCTCGATTTTTATCTGGACGAGGCGGCGGAATTCGTGCTGGTTGGTGAGCCATCGTCTCATGAAATCAAGCAATATATAAAGGAAATCTATTCCCGATTCATTCCCAATAAAGTCATTGCTCTGGTTGACCCTGAAGACAAAACCGCAATGGCAAACTTCAAATTAATTGATGGAAAAGTTGCCATTCAGGGTTTGCCAACCGCTTATTTGTGTCAAAATTATACCTGTCTCTCCCCTGCTACCACACCACCGGAACTTGCTGCACTGCTGGATGCGTAGCAAAATAACCTTTCCTCAAAAAAAGCAAAAGCCTGATGCCGCTTTTCTTGAGCATCAGGCTGTACCTAAAAATCCCGATTTACCATTTCGCCACAAAGGAGATAAGCTATGTCCATCTACCAAAAATCAGTTCAGCTCATTTTGACATCGCTTTTGGTATTGACCTTTCCGATCATCTTTTCAGCTTCGACCACCTATCAAGTCTTTGCCCAAACCGAGATCAAAATAACAGTTGTAAATTCGCAACTCTTCCCTGAAAAAATTGCTGTCCCCAAGGGATCAACCGTAACCCTCTTCATTCAATCGCTTGATCAAGATTACAAAATCGCCTTACCGGCTTTTGGAATCGACAAAATTGTTAATCAAGATGCCACAGAAAAGATTGAGTTTTCTCCTGATAAACCGGGGAAATTCCGGTTAACCGGTTCGCCAGTATTCGGTGACCCGACGACTACCGCATCGAGCGAATTGACGATTACTGACCTGCCACCAAAAGCCAAACCCGCCTCAAATATAAAAGTGAGTTTCGACCCTGAATCCTCCGGAGTCGCCTATGTTGAGGTGAATGGCGAACGAATTCGCATTGATACCAACACCAAATCTTATTCCCCTGTCGAAGCGGAACTCGTGTCAACCGCGCCCCCATCGGTATCGCAAACAGATTCGCAACCGCAAATGCCCGTTCAAAATTATGATTATCAAATAATCAACCTTCCGACTCCCAAACGCATCGCCAAACATGCTTTGAATGTCCATTTCACCCATAGGTTCTCAGCGCCAATCAATGATAGCGGGATTGACCAGTTGTTTGGACTGGACAGTTTTTCCGCCTCTTCCCTCGCGTTTACTTATGGGGTTACGGATCGCTTATATCTGAAAGCTCACAGAACACCGCTTTGTGAATTCAGAGAATTTTGTAAAACCATCGAACTCGGATTCGGTTACCATTTATTGGATGAAACCGGAAACTCCCCCATCGCCCTGTCAACCTACGCAAGCGTCGAGGGCAATGATAACTTCACCGATAATTTCACCTTCAACCTGCAGGCGATGCTGGCTCGCAGCCTGACGAAATATGTCGATCTGTTTTTCTCCCCTGCGCTCCATCTGAATGCCAATGGCAACAGTCGCTTCAATCCATCGCCGCGCAATCAACCGCCGGAGGTTGCTCAAGCCGCGCGTAATTTAAGCCTGGGGAAACACTCAGGCTCTTTCGGTTTCGGCATAAATGCCCGAATCAGACCAAGCACCTCTTTGCTCTTTGAGTTTGTTCCCCGTGTTGGATTTAAGACCGGCCAGGTTATTCAGACTTTTGATCCTGTGACTTTTCAATTCACGGGATTTGAAAATCGTTCCAAACCGGCTATCGGCTTCGGCATTGAAAAACGGCTGGGTCGCCACGCCTTCGCCCTTACCTTTACCAACTCCCAGAACACCACAACCAGTCGCTACAATTCGAGTTTTAGCGGATTACCGTTAAGCAAATATGTCATCGGCTTTAATCTGTTTCGCAGACTCTTGTAACCCGCATTTAAGGGTGGAATGAAAATTCCATTCCACCCTGCTCTCGCGAATCATTCCCCTTAAACCCGCGCGCCAGTGCTTTCGTAACCACTACTTCAGGCAGTTATTTTTTAATTCAGGTCGCAGTATATTTGTTTATTTCTTACTGATTGCCTTGCTAGGTTGGAATGGATTAAGCCAAAATTCTAGATAACCAGTAAGAAACCGGTTTCGTGAAATTTTGAAATGGAGAAACAACTACCATCGTAACGATGTTGAGAAAGGAGCATTTTTAATGAATACACCAGGAGATGTTATTATCGAAGAGAAATCGCCGGATAATGATGAAATAATTGTCAAACGGATTGATAATCCTGAACCTCCTCAATCAAACACCTTTGAGGACATCGCTTCTTCTGTAAAGGATTCTGTAAAAGAAGTCGCGCAGAAGACCGGAGAAGTTATGAGTAAAGCCACGGAGTCGATCAGCAAAGCGATTGAATCTGCCCTGTCATCGCGCGACCATGTCGTCATGGTTCGGGTCAATGAGGATTCGCTTAAAAAACTTGATGCCCTTGTGCAGTCGGGAATTTTCAAGAGCCGCTCGGAATCGGCAGCTTTTTTAATCGGCGAGGGCATTAAAAGTCAATTCGCTTTATTCGATAGCATCGCTCAGAAAATCGAAGAGATTGAACGCTTGCGTTCGGAATTAAAAAGTATCGTTCACAGCAATGAATAGTTTCCTATTTATTTTTCAAGGTCTGGTTTCTGTTTTTTGAAGAAACTCCCACTACCGCGGAGTGATAAAGGTGGTGGGAGTTTCTTTTTGCTCAACTGAATTTCCCATCTATGGCTGAAAAAATTCATCGCTACCCCTGCCCGAGTTGCAGCGCCGATTTGCTTTATGATGCCAGAGACGCTTGCTTAACTTGCCCATTCTGCGGTCGAAAAGAACCGATTCCGCAATCTGCCGACGAAGTCAATGAACGGGCATTCGAGCAATACCTGCAAATCTCAGATAAACATTTGGCAGTCCTCTACACCAATGCCCTTGAGGTCAAATGTAATAGTTGCAGCGCCACGGTTACTTTCGCGCCTCCGCAGGTGGCAGGCGAATGTCCGTTTTGTGGAAGTCAGATTGTCGCTCAGCCAAAGGCTGCTGATCCCTTGGTTGCCCCTGAGGGCATTCTTCCCTTTTCCTTAAACCAACAAAATGCCGATGAAGCCTTGAAAAAATGGTTGTCAACCCGGTGGTTCGCGCCGAACGCCTTAAAGCACCTGGCTTACCGCGAAGGAGCAAGTGGTATCTATCTGCCTTACTGGACTTTCGATGCCCATGCGACAACCTTTTATGAGGGCGAGCGCGGCGAACATTACTACGTCACCGAAGAGTTTACCCAAACCGACGCTCAGGGAAATTCCGTGCGTCGCACCCGACAGGTTCAAAAAACCCGTTGGTATGCGGCGGGTGGACAGGTTGAAAACTGGTTTGATGATTTACTGGTTGCGGCGACAAAATCTATCGCTACAGAACGATTAAGAACCCTTGAGCCTTGGGATTTGCATAGCCTGAAAGCCTATGAACCGGCTTTTATTGCCGGCTTTAAAGCCCAACGTTATGAAATCGAATTGCAAGCGGGGTTTGAAATTGCCAAACAACAGATGGTGCCTTCGATAGAAAACGCCATTCGTCAAGATATTGGCGGCGATGAGCAACGCATTCATCATTATCGTTCGCATTATTCCGGCATTACCTTTAAACATATTCTCCTGCCGGTATTTTTAGGCGCTTATCGATTCCGTCAAAAACCTTATCAAGTGATGATTAACGCGCGAACCGGTTTGGTTCAAGGGGAACGCCCCTATAGTTTCTGGAAAATTTTCTTTTTTGTTCTGACGCTCATTATCATAATCGGACTATTGATTTTTCTATTTTCCGGAAAGAATTGAAGCCTAATTTGGACGGTTCCGCGCTTATTTGTATAATCGGGGTGAGCGAACATTTAAAGCTTTAAATCCATTGGAGACTTTATGACCGTTAGTTTGATTTCTGAGGAGCTACAACCCATTGCCGAGAAGGTTCAAAATGGCGAGCGATTGTCATTTGAAGACGGAGTAAAACTTTTCGCACACCACGACCTGATTTCCATAGGAGCAATGGCAAACCTTTCACGTGAGCGCATCAATGGCGATTTGACCTACTATAATGTGAATCGCCATATGAACTATACCAACATCTGCGTCTCGGATTGTGTATTTTGTGGCTTCTATCGTCGCATTCGCCATCCTGAAGCCTATGAATGGTCGGTTGACGAATGTGTCGAAGTCGCCCGCAAAGCTTATGCAGAGGGCGCGCGTGAACTACACATCGTCGGGGGATTACATCCACGATTTCAATTCGCTTACTACACCTCAATGTTAAAGGAGCTAAAAGCCAACTTCCCGGACATGCATTTGAAGGCTTTTACGATGGTCGAACTGGATCATCTGACCCGAACCTGCCGAATGACCGATGAAGCGGTTATCGAAGGGTTGATTGAAGCCGGACTCGACAGCTGTCCGGGTGGCGGCGCAGAAATTTTGCGCGAACCTACACGCAGTAAAATTTGCGCCCATAAAACCTCCGGTGAACGCTGGTTGGAATTATCGGAGAAAGTGCATAACCACGGCATTAAAACCAATGCCACGATGCTCTATGGCCACCTTGAAACTTACGAAGACCGCATCGATCACCTGATTCAACTGCGCGAACTTCAAGATAAAACCGGCGGATTTATGTGCTTTATCCCGCTGGCATTTCATCCTGAAGGCACAGAGTTATCCGGTTTGCCCGGACCTTCGGCGATTGATTCATTAAAAACCATCGCCATTTCCCGTTTAATGCTCGACAATATTCCGCATATCAAAGCCTATTGGGTGATGCTCGGAAAAACCATTGCTCAAGTCGCTTTACGATTCGGCGCAGATGACCTGGATGGCACCATCAATGACGGGGGAACCTTGATGGAATCGTATCTGGCGGAAGGCAATAGCAATCATTTGACCAAAGCCGACATTGAAAAATTGGTTATCGAAGCCGGACGCATTCCTGTGGAAAGAGATACGCTTTATCACCCTATTGAGAAAAAGGATTTACAAATCACAGATTTAAAACCTCGGCACATTAAACTGCCGGTTCTGACTCAAGGAGTAAATTAATCGCGCCGCCGCATTCGGAAAAGAGCAGGTGAACATAACTTTACTTAGACTTAATTGGCGATTAACTGCTATATTTTCCTTTAATCTAACCCAGTGGAGGATAAAATGGCAGACTCTATAGGGGCATCTATATCATCCGCCCCTAAACAAGAACGAAGCAAACAGACCCGCGAAAAAATCATTCAAGCAGCGATTCAACTCATCAATACCAAAGGCTATGAAAAAACCTCTTCTAATGACATAGCCGCTGAAGCTGGGGTGAGTGTCGGTTCCTTTTATACCTACTTTGCAGACAAGCGACAGATTCTATTAACGATTTTTGACCGCCTGTCCAATGACCTGTCCAATGACATCTTTGACACCATTGGTCCGGAACATTTATTCGATAAAGACCTGCGTGGAAACATTCGTCTGGCGATTGCCAATGCGCTGGATAATGAAGGAAAAAGAACCGGCTTACAGCGCGCTATTCATGAAATGGTGATTAAAGATTCGGAGTTTGCTGAGCGGCGAAAGGCGGTGATGCAGAAATCGATTTCCAAATTAAGAGAATTGATTTCGCTGGCAAAAAAAGCCGGATTAACCTGTGAGGTAGACCCTGACACAGCAGCTTTCATCGTCCATCGGGTGGTTTTTGATTTATCGCAGGATTATATTTCCGAATGCTGTGAACTGGATAAGGAGATTGCTATTGATGCGTTGACCGATATGATTTATCGATACGTTTTTCTTCAACAGAGTTAACCTCCGAGTAAATCATCTTTTAAATTCTCGCTTAATTGCGTAATGATCAACCCTGGCTTGACATTCATACGACAGGCCATGGCGGTTTTGATTTCCCCGTTTTCCTGCCGGTAATCAACAAGGCAATTGCTACAATCCCCGTTCCAGCAATAATCGCCTAACGAAATCGCCTCAACCTTGATGAATTGAAAGCAGCGTAACAGATTATTATTTTCCGGCACCTCAACAATCTGATTACAGAGATGAATTTGAACCAATCGTTGAAACTTTCCGAAAATCTGATCCCGCCAATCCAGGTTTTCCAATACACTCCCCCTCATTGATGACAGACCATTTTTTTTAATTGCCTTTTCAGGTTCAAAAGGCAACCCGTGTTATGGAGTGAAAATAATCGATCAACCCTTTTTATAAAGCAGGTTGACTCCAGTTGCGCCTGCCACCACAACGATATCGGCCAGCCCTATAAATAATCCCGATTCAACTATCCCGGATATTAATTTGATTTCCCTCTCCAACTCGCCCGCCTCATCAATCCCCGGAAATTGACAATCAAGGATATAATTTCCGTTATCAGTCTCAAGTATGGAATTTGAATTTCTTCTAAGCTGCGGCGAACAATTGAGCATCACTAATTGGTTACTGACGGGTCTCCAGCAAAAGGGTAAAACCTCAACCGGCAACCGGTATTTTTCTCCTAATCGGGAAACCAGTTTTGTCTCATCAATGATGATGATGCGCTGCTTCGCATTTAGGGCAATCAATTTCTCTCTGGTAAGTGCCCCGCCGCCGCCTTTAATCATATTCAATTCGGGGTCTATTTCATCTGCGCCATCAATTACCAGGTCAATGGTTTCTGCCTCATTAAAACTTATAAGCGGAATGTTTAATTCATTCGCCAGATTCTCGGTGCCAATCGAGGTTGCCACTCCGGTTATTTCCAAACCATTTGAGATCAGCTTTCCGATTTCCTGTAAGGCATAAAAAACCGTTGACCCTGTCCCTAACCCAACAATCATGCTCGGTTTTACAAATTCGACCGCTCGCCTCGCAGCATCGGCTTTTAATTTTTCACGCTCATCTTTCACGATACCATTCATTCCTTTTTATTTTTGGATTGCGGTAAAACATAGCACCCGATGGTTGATTTTGCCAGATAGTATGCTCTCCCATAAACTTGGCAGGTATGACACGCTTTGCTAAACTGTGCAAAAGTTAAATGGATTACAATTAAGGAGCGTACAATGAGTGTTATTATTTATACCAAACCGGGTTGCCCACATTGTCAAAAAGCCAGAGAGCATTACACACAAAGAGGCATCCCTTTCGAGGATCGCAATGCTCAGGATAATTTACAATATCGCAAGGAAATGTTTTCTTACTCAAATGACGACCCAACGGTTCCGGTAATCGTCGAAAATGGGAATCTCAAACAGATTGGCTGGGAAGGTCGCGGCTGAACGGTTCACTAATACTTGGGCAGTTGCCTAAGTCCCCAAAACTATCGAGGCAAAAAAATGTCTACATCAATAGATAAGTTAAGTTTTAAAGGCAAATTTTCAAAAGAATTATCGTCGCTCCAGGAATTGATGGAGAAATTGTGGAGTGAACACGGCGTCTCTTTCGTGAAAGCCGGCGATGAGCGGGTTTATGCTTTTGGCGGCAATAAAAGTGTCATTGTTTTTGATGAATCGAAATGGCATGGCACCATTGAAATGGCAACCCCCAAAGGAATTATTACGATTAAGCCCGAAGCCAATGGTGAATACTTAGTGACTGGAAATAATTTGGATGATGAGTCCCTAAAAACCGCGCTGGTTGAAGGCACAGATGAAATTCGCAAATACTACGATAACCGTTACTGGAATGCCAATAACGCCGCCAGCTGAATCTCAATTCAGGTTAATCATTTGAGGAAGTTTGATGATTAATCAAGAGGTTTATATCGGAACGCAAGGGTGGAATTATGCTGATTGGTTTGGGCCATTCTACCCGCCTAAAACTCCGAAAAGCGACCTCCTTACCCTGTATTCAAAAATTTTCAATTCCGTTGAAGTGGATTCTACTTTCTATGCAATCCCTTCAGAAAATACCCTGAAAGGTTGGAATGACAAAACTCCTGATGATTTCATTTTCTCATTGAAATTGCTTTCGGAAATCACCCACAAAAATCGCCTACGAGATTGTCACTCTCTGCTCCGGGAATACGTAGGTCGAGTGAGTTTGTTAGGCACTAAACTGGGTTGTATTTTGATTCAACTCCCTCCTGACTTATCACCAGGCGAACATCCCGCCTTGAAAAAGTTTTTAGAAATTCTTCCCGAAGGTTATCATTTCGCCGTTGAGTTCCGCGACTCAGGATGGCTCACTGAAGCGGTTGTTGAAACTTTGGAAAGGGTAAACGTGGCATTCGCTTTAACCGATAGCCGATGGCTTCCCAGAGCCAAACTTCCTGAAATTGTCGATTATCAGCGAATCGACTTTTCCTATATCAGGTGGCTTGGGGTTCGTGAGTTAACCGATTTTGGCAGGATACAGATCAATCGCCGGGAAGAATTTTTACTCTGGCTTTCGATTTTTCAAAAACTCCAAATGCGTAACCAGCGCATTTATGCCTACTTCAATAACCATTTTCAAGGACATTCACCCGGAAGCTGTAATGAGTTTAAAACTCTACTTGGACTAAAAGTAGTTTCACCTGAAACTTTAAATCCACAACTTTCACTATTCTAAAACTATCAATTGGCTTCTCAGCTTACTATTCTTAATCTAATGAATAAAAGGTAGTTGAGTTAAGTTACCTTCAACAATTCCCTGAGCCGTTCTGATTTCGACAGGAATTGCTTTATCAAAATAGCCGTATTTTATACAGGAAAGCGCAATTTTCTTTCTTAAAGTCGGAGAGCTTGCGAAACTGGCTATTTTCCCAATCTCCTTATCTCCGGAAAAAACTTGATCTCCGGTTTCAATACTCACCTTTTCATCCATCAGGATACCCGTCAGCTTTTTACTCACATGACCTCTATAGGTAGCCATGGCAACGGCTTCCTGTCCTGTGTAACACCCTTTAGTAAAGCTCACAATATCTTCCAAGTTAGCTTCCAATAACATATTCGATTCATCAATATCCAATCCATATTTAGGAACACCGGCTTCAATACGCAGTATATCCAGAGCATTTAATCCAACAGTCGCCAGCGAATGAAACTTACCTTTCATCATCAGGAAATCCCAAACTTCGATTAATCCGTTTCCCGGAACCACAAGGTCAAATCCCAATTCTCCGGTTCGACTGTGCTTGATAATGATAACCTGGTGGTCAGCGATGACAGTCTTCATCCACGAATAATTGTCCGAAAGTTCCACCGGTTCAAAACTAACTTCTTTTAAAACCAGTAAAGCGTTAGGTCCCTGAATCGATAAAATTTTGAGATTACTTGAAATATCTTCAACCAAAAAATCGCCGGCATACGAAAATGGAAAAACATAATTGAATATCTTTTGATGGGTTTGCGGGTCATTGATTACCAGATACTCATTTTCCAATTTAATTATCAGGCAAAAAGCTTTTACTTTTCCGTGACCGGTCAAAAAAGCAGCCCGCACTCCTTGATTCACTTGAAGCATTTTCACATCGTTTGAAACCAGCCCTTGCAGGAATTGCGCTCCCTCCGAACCGCCGATTTTTATTATGCCGGTGTTTGATAAATCCATTAATCCGACTTGATTTCTTACGAGGTGGATTTCTTCTTCAATCGAACCATATCGAGCAGGCATCTGAGACCCCGAGTCATCCAAAAAGGTGGCACCCAACATTTTATGGGTATCAATTAATGGGGATTGATTGGTTAAAAAATTTTCAGCCATCATATTCCTTCCTGGCTAGCACTTTAAACGTAGGCTCGCCGACATTTAAAGTTAATACTAACCTTGCATTCATTTAAACTATTTTTAAAACAACGAATTAGCAAACACACCCTAGACTTCGCTTTAATCGGCAGCAAAAAAATAAGCCCAGGTAAAACCACAAACCTGAGCTTACACCAACTCATCTGTACAGGTTTACTTTTTACCCTTTAGTTCGGCTAAAGCGGCAAGCACTTCTTCGCTGTGTTTTGCGGGTTTGACGTCAATAAAGACCTTGGCAATTTTGCCTTTCGGGTCGATGATGAAGGTATTCCGTGCAGAATATTTTTTACCGTTGTAATCTTTTAACGAATCGTACATTTCCGATACCTTCTGGTCGGTATCTGCCAGCAGTTTAAAATTCAACCCTTCTTTGGCGCAGAAATTTTTGTGCGATTCCACATCATCTACACTCACCCCTAAAATTACCGCTTGGTGCTCTTCATAAAGCGCTAAATCTTTTTGAAAATTTCTCGCTTCAAGCGTACAACCGGAGGTGAAATCTTTCGGGTAGAAATAAAGAACGACCCATTTCCCGCGAAAATCTTTTAGCCGAACCGGTTTGCCCTCCTGATTCATCAGTTTGAAATCCGGTGCCTGATCTCCCACCTCCGGTTGGTTCGATAACCCTGAACCAACCAGAGACAAAAGCATGAACATGGTTATTATGATTCTATTTAACTTCATTTTTTTTACCTCAATAATTTCCTGATCAAAAGGGAAATCGCTACATTGCCGCTTTCGACCTATTGCCCAAACATCGTAAAGTGTGTGGATGCCCGCATGAGAAATAACATCGGGATGGAAAGCCAAAGGTTCATTCTCGATGCCAATAAGGCTTTTCGCGCAAGTTTCGCGGATTCCGCTGGAATGGCGGTTCCCTTCTCGGCATTTTCATAGGTCCAGCCAATGATGCGTTTTTGATTGGGCCAGATGATTCCCCAAACATTCAACATCATAATGACGCCCATTCCGCCACCGATGCCAATTGAAAACACCTTGTTACTTGCATAATTGGCAAGCGCCCCATCCATATACTTGACAATCCCAATTCCCATTAAGGTGATCACTACGCCAACCAATATTGCAATGATCCAGCCATTGCTTCCATTATCAACCCGATGGATGATTTGATGAGTTACGGCAAAAGTGATACACACGATCACCAACCAGATGAAGAAAATCAACCAGGTATTGGCAGATGTCATTCCGCCACTTCTCGCATTTCTCGCGCTGGAGCCTAGAATAAACATGGCATAGTAGGTTATGCCGACAAACACGGTTATCACCGCTCCCCAACGAAACCACCAGAAAACTCTGGGCATCAATTGCGGAATGAGTTTGCTTTTGGTCGGTCCATCAAGCACTTTCATCAAATTGACGTTCACAAAATTGAGGAAATAGAGATGCCCAATCCAGATGATACCCGCGATGAAATGCAACCACATGAGTGCCATGTCAAAATGTGATTGAAAATCGTCTGGCAGTTTAAACGGCTTTCCCTGAATCAACAAAAATGGAAGGTCTGTAAATGACACTGGTAGCATAATCTCTCCTTATTAAAATTTAGGATCCAATGGATTCTGAGGCTTACTGAGCGTCTCAGTAGGGTTGGTTTTAGATGATGCCCGGAAACTTACCCTTCGTTGAATTTCCAGGCAAAACCTACTTGTGTTTTGAATACTACCGTGTACTGCAAAATTGCTTGAGTTTGATTAATTGCCCTTTAATGGTTCATTGAGCGAGTTGAATTTTAAATCAACAGGCGGAAAAATAAAGGGCAATTAATCGAATAAGGACTAATGAATTAAACCGAAAATGAACTGCCGCAGCCACAACTCCCTGTGGCATTCGGATTATTGAAGGTAAATCCTGACCCCATTACTGAATTGACAAAATCAACTTGAACGCCTTCCAGATATTGTCTGGAAAATTTATCGACGAAAACTTTCAAGCCATTCTGGGTGAGAATATCATCACCAGGGCGTGGGCTATCTTCAATTTGCATGGAATAGGAAAAACCGCTGCAACCGCCGGGAACCACACGAATTCTTAAACCCGCTTCTTCTCCGGCATTCTCAGCTTCCATAAATTTCTTGACTTCGCCAATCGCGGCTTCCGTAAGTGTCAAATCCATTGTTAGTGTTGCGCTCATCTATTTTTTCCTCTTAAAAATGGTTTCAAAATTATATTGGAGTTTTCTCAATCCTGACTTCAATCTACTGTTCAATCCAGATTATAGTTTGCCGTTCATCGCTTTTCAACTTTCCATTGCTTAAACCGAAAAACTATCCCCGCGGCTGTCACCCAGGTTAATAACCGGGAGTCGGCTTTCAGACAAACTTTTGACGACAATCTCCATAGCGACATTTTCAGCTATTTCAGTTAAGGCAGTTGCTTGTGGACTTCCCTTATCGCCGACCACCACAGGTAAACCGGCATCTCCGCCTTCTCTGACATTGGTTGCCAGGGGAACCTGTCCCAGTAATTTGATATTGAATTTTCTTGCCAGTTCCTCACCGCCACCGGTACCAAAAATATAATGTTTTTCAGCACATTTATTACACATGAAATAGCTCATATTTTCCACTACCCCGAGAATAGGAATATGAACCTGCTCGAACATGTTAATCGCCTTTCTGACATCGCTCATAGATACCTCTTGAGGCGTCGTCACCACAATCGCTCCTTGAACCGGCACCAGTTGCGCAAGACTTAATTGCGCATCCCCGGTTCCCGGTGGCATATCGACAATCAGGTAATCAAGTTCCCCCCACAAAACGTCATACAAAAATTGTCTGACCGCCGTATGCAACATAGGACCGCGCCAAACCACTGGCTTATCTCCGCGATTTAAAAACCCTATGGACATGACCTTAACCGAATAGGCAGTATGCGGCACCAGTTTTTGACCCTGCACAATCGGGTCTTGATCAACGCCAACCATGATTGGAACATTCGGTCCATAAACGTCCGTATCGAGTAACCCGACTTTAGCCCCCCATTGTGCAAGTGAAACCGCCAGGTTGACCGCAATCGTGGATTTGCCAACCCCGCCCTTTCCGGAACTTACTGCAATAATATTTTTTATGCCCGGAACGGCTTGCTTACCTTCAGCCTCTTTTCCTGATGGAACCGCTAATATAAATCGCAGGTCGAGTCGTTGAATCGCTTGGTGGTTCGCGATTAAACGGTTAATGCGCTGTTCAATTTGATTCCTGAAACGCTCTGCCGGGGTCGGTATCTCGATTTCAAGAATCAGGGTTTGATTTTGGAGCCTTAACGATTGGATTGATTTTAATTCGGCAAGGGTTTTGTTTAACGCTGGAATCGAAATGGCTCCAATCTCGGTTAATAGTTGCTTTTCAGGATTATTCATCATTAGGATTGCCGACCTTCGTTTTTACGATTGTCTAAATGGTATGCTAGTGAGCCTATTTTACTTTGTCAATTTGCATAAATTTTTTCACCTTGGTTAAATCGATACCGACGGCATTCAATTGAACTCCGAAAACCCAAAGGGGAAAATTTGGCTACCATCAAACAAAGTCATATTGAAAAGGTTAAACAGGAATTAGCCAGGTATGAACACCCGCTGTTTATCTGGGAAGCTTTTGAAGTTGCTGGCGGTGTGGACGTTTATGTCCACCTGAAATATGAAGGTATCCATGAGGATGCTTATAAATTCCACCTGACCCCAAGAGAGATTGAGGCGCACGCTTTCGTCTGGGACTTTCAAAGACAGTTATATAATTACCTTCATGATTATTTAATCGAGATGTTCACCAGAAGTCCGCATATCAATGAATAAGTTTTACCTTCGACTCGCTAAGCCCTGGGATGAAATTTCTTATATATCTCGCGCAGGCGTTCATTGGTAATGTGTGTATAAATTTGCGTCGTGCTGATGTCGCTATGTCCGAGCATCATTTGAACTGAACGTAAATCAGCTCCATTTTCCAGCAGATGAGTGGCAAAACTATGCCTTAAAAGATGTGGTGTAATATGACCGATTCTTGCCTTCTCCCCATATTCAACAATCAATTTCCAGAAGGTCTGTCTGGTGAGCGGTAGCCCTCTTTGATTTACAAACAAATAATTGGAATTTTTTCCTGCCAGCAATTTCAGCCGTTGCGGGAGGTATTTTTTTATCCACCTTGAGGCGCTATTGCCTATCGGTACAGTTCTCTCTTTGGCTCCCTTGCCTAAGGTGGTTAAATACCCCATATCAAGGTTTAAATCGTTTAGTTTAAGGGATACTAACTCGGATACCCTCAATCCTGTAGCATATAACACCTCAAGCATCGCTTTATCTCTTATTCCGGTTACTGAAGTTATATCCGGTCCTTCAAGTAATCTCTCAACTTCGTCGGCGACCAGAAATTTGGGTAGCGATTGCCAGGATTTCGGGCTTTCTAGATTCTCACTGGGGTCGCGCTTGATGAGTCCGTCGAGGAGTAGGAATTTAAACAAATTGCGAACCGTTACTAAAGTTCTTGCAATACTCTTAGCCTCAAGACCCGCCCCATGCAGATGGCGAATGAATTCCATCAAATCGGTTCTTTCCAGAGTAAGGAAATCTTTATTTCTGGATGTTGCAAAGGCAGCGATTTTTGCGAGATCGCTTTGGTAAGCGATTAATGAATTATTCGATAGACCGCGCTCCACTCTCAAATAACCAAGAAACCTTGATTCAATATCCATTTTCATTTTTTCCCCTTTCAAAGCTCCGAGTTGACGGGTAGATTCTACTTTGCCATATTAATGTTTTTAAAATTAAACATCATACACCAGGGGATGTTAAGGGAAAGTTGAAGGTGTAGTGCTCATCAACTCTAAACCAGATTACTGCTAACGGATACCAAAAGGATGAAATTAGGTGAAATTGCCAAATTATTAGCTGGCGACCTTGAAGGGGATGAAAATTTAGAAATAGAAGGAATCAATACCCTTGATGCAGCGCGGACAGGGCAACTCAGTTTCTTTACCAATCGGAAATATTTTAAACAGGCACAGGAAACCAAAGCTTCAGCCATTATTGTGGATAGGAATTGTCCGGCACTTGATAAACCGCTTATCCGCCATCGGAATGCTTATCATTGTTTCGCCAAAGCTATCGAATTATTTTATCCCAGACAGATATTATCCGGCGTCATTCACCCCACGGCTATCATTTCTCCCGAAGCCCAACTTGGTGAGCAGGTCTATGTCGGGCCATATTGCACAATCGCTGAAGGGGCTGTGATTGGCGACCAAGTTATTTTAGAAAGTCATATCTCAATTCAAAAAAATGTTCAAATCGGAAAAAACAGTGCCATCCACTCCGGTTGCCATATTAGAGAGGGCGTAATAATCGGGGCAAATTGCAAAATTCAAAGCAATACGATTATCGGCTCAGATGGCTTCGGTTATGCCAAACTGGAAGATGGAAGTTGGTATCCGATATCCCAGGTGGGTACGGTAATCATCGAAGATGATGTTGAAATTGGCGCAGGTACAACGATTGATCGAGCGACTTTGGGGGAAACCCGGATTAAACAAGGAGCCCGAATCGATAACCTGGTTCACCTCGGGCATGGTTGTTCGATTGATCAAAATTCCCTGATTTGCGCGCAAGTGGGACTCGCGGGATCAACTCAGGTCGGAAAAAATGTCATTCTGGCTGGGCAAGTGGGCGCTGCCGGTCATTTATCCATCGGTGATAATGTGATTGCCATTGCGCAAACCGGCATTCCCCATTCAATCAGCGCCGACACCACGATTTCGGGTTCACCGGCAATTAATCAACGCTTATGGTTAAAAACCTCTGCCATCATTCCGAAACTTCCTGACCTGTTGAGAACCGTTAAAGAATTGGAGAAGCGATTAAACAGCGTTGAACGCCAGTTAAAGTAATTGATCAGGAGAAGCGCCTCAGATATTTTGTTTACAGAAAATAGATAGCTTTTATGAATGTAAAAATTGAACATAAATCCGTCGTCGATACCGTTAAACTTCAAGAAAAAGTTGAACGTTCACTCACCTTAATTCCATCAGAACATCTGCGTGGTTTAAATAAAATCGTTTTTGTGGATTCCATAAATGAGCCGCGAATTGCTGCTGAGCAGAGAGCTAATCTACCGGCACTATACCACCCGAGAATGGGCGGGCAGATGGCTTGGGCGGAAATCGCTATGGATGTCGTCAAACCCAAGAAAAAATTCCCGCAAAATTTATTGGTAGGATTAACCTTGAAGTCTAATCTGGCACAAGTGGTTTTTTCTCTCGTTGCTCAACATTATTACCTGACGTTGGCGAAAGGGATTAAGAAAACTCAGCTTGAATTAGCCTGTCGCAGTTATACCGAAAAAATGTTTGAAAAATGGCGTGAGACTGAGGGGGGCTGGCGTGTAAAACTCCTGAAACCGTTTAAACCCTGGTTGGATAGGTTTGCTAAAAATTTAGCGAAAAAATATCGCCAGGAAATGGAAAAGGGAAAAAGATAAGCGATCTGCTCATTCCAAATTATCCAAGGCTTCCTGAAGCGATTCCTTAATCTCACCCGTCGTCACGCGGCTTTTCTTAAAATTGAGATTTAGGGTGAATGCCTTTCCCTTCCCGGTAAATTTATAGTTGAACGGCTTGGACTTTTGCGCCACGCCCAGCTTCTCTTTTCTAGCCCGGCGGGCATCATCGCGGGTAAATCCGCCGGTTTGAATCCTGCCGACAAACTCCACCATCTCATTCACCGTCGGCTGCCTAACTACCTGTAAAAGCGTAGATTTAGAGATTATGTCGGCGCGCCGACATAACTCGCGCACCTCGGTTGGGATGGCGGCAAGGGCGAGCGATTCAGTGATTGAGGTTCGCGATTTACCAATTTTTTTAGCGATTTCTTCATGGGTATAGCCAAACTTATCGGCTAACACCTTCAATCCATCTGCCTCCTCAAAGCAATTCAAATCTTTCCGTTGGAGGTTTTCAATCAATGAGATTTCCGCAACCACCCGATCATCTACTTCCATTTCTATACATGGAAGTTCGGTTAGGCCAACCTCCAGACTGGCACGAAAGCGCCGTTCGCCACTGATAATCATAAACCGCCCGACTTCGCTCGGTCGCACCAAGAGAGGTTCAAGAACCCCGACTTCGCGAATTGAGGCAATCAATTCCGAGAGATCGCCGATTTCCACCCGGGGTTGATTGGGATTGGGTGCCAGTTTATCGATGGGGATCATTCGACCAATCGGCGCGCCAGCGCTTCTGCCGGTTAAAGCCTCCACATAATGCGTATCATGTCTCAACTTAAAATTGGCTGGTAGACCTCTTTTAGACACGTTTCAATACCTCCTCACATAAATGATTGTATTCGATTGCGCCGCTGGAATTCGGAGCAAAACTGAAGATGGTTTCTTTATAAGCTGGGCTTTCTTCCAATCGAATGGATTTGCTGATTACCGTTTCAAATACTTTCTCACCAAACACCGTGCGAATCTGATCATTAATATCCCTACCCAAGGTTGTGCGTTTATCCATTAAAGTAATCAGTACCCCCAATATATGAAGGTTTGGATTAGGTCTCGATTTGATTTTTTCAATGGTTTCAAGCAAATCGTCAGTCCCTTCTAAAGCAAAATATGAAGGTTGAATCGGGATAATTACGAAGTTTGATGCCACCAAAGCATTAACCGTAATCAAGCCGAGCGTTGGCGGTGTATCGATAACCACAATGTCATACAGTTTAACCAATCCTTCCAACCTATCCTTCAAGCGGAAGGGGGCATCGAATTCACCAATCAACTTACTTTCAAATTTGGCAAGATTGATTCTGGAGGGGACCACATCAAGATTGGGATTGGCGGTCTTATAAACCACATCCAAGGGTTGAATATTCGTCTCGGTTAACAAATCATAAACTGAGAGATTAATCACCTGTTGATTTAAAAACGAAATGGAGCTGTTGCCCTGGGGATCGATGTCTATTAAAAGCACCTTTTTCCCTGCAAGTGCCAGGGCTGCGGAGAGATTAATTGCCGTTGTGGTTTTGCCTACCCCGCCCTTCTGATTCGTAATCGAGATGACCATTCCTGCAAATCCTCCAATTGTTGAGAGCTTTTGCATCCTAATCGCAATTAAATAACCATGTCAAGCGAGGCTAAAAACCATCAATCATTTCAAAAAAATTTTTTCATGATTCAATTTGAATTGAAAACCTCAGGTGATTTTAATTTTCATCCGCATATGCCTTTCCTTAATTTGGACATTAAAGTTCACTTATGATTTAATTTAAAAACCTGCACAGAGGTGAAAATCATGGAAATAGAAATGAAAATTCGCGGTTTGATGATGGACCCTTCAGCCAATACCCCCATCATCATCCTAAAAGATGTTAATGGTGATGCAATGCTTCCCATCTGGGTTGGCGCATTTGAAGCGAATGCGATTGCCCAGGAGATTGAAAAGCTCCCCGTCCAAAGACCGATGACGCACGACCTGATTAAAAATCTAATTACCGAATTTGGAGGAATCGTCAGGCGAATTATTATCACAGACTTAAAAAACAATACCTTTTATGCGGTTATCGAAATCTTGAAAAATAAGCAAGCGATGTTTCTCGATGCACGCCCAAGCGATGCAATCGCCATTGCCCTGCGTGTCGATTGCCCGATATATGTCAATGAAGAGGTGATTAATAGTTCGGCATCGACGATTATTGAAGAGGCTTCATCGACAGATTCAGATGATGAATGGCTGAATGATGTTTTTGATGATGCTTCGGATTATAAAATGTAAAGTTCTACAGAAAAGGAGACCTTATGGCATCGTTTAATAAAATAACCATCGTAGGATATTTGGGGCGCGACCCGGAAATCAGATATACCTCTGACGGCACCCCGGTTTGCAGTTTTTCAGTTGCCACAACTGAACGAAAAAAGGATAAATCAGGCGAATTTCAAGATGTCACCACCTGGTTTAAGGTGAGCGTTTGGCGTCGCCAGGCAGAACTCGCGAATCAATACCTCAGCAAAGGAAAGCAGGTTTACATCGAAGGGCGTTTATCCGCCAATGAATATCAAGACCGCGATGGCAATACGCGCACCTCGCTCGATGTACAGGCGACCGATATCCAATTTTTAGGTTCAAGGTCGGAGGGCGATTTTGCCCCAAGAGAAGAACGTCCGGCGGCAAAACCTCAGGTTGCCAATGAATCCTCCGGAAACTTATCTGACGATGATATTCCCTTCTAATTTTGCAACCGGGGTGTCGGCGACACCCCGGTTTTAATCTTCTCGATCAATAATAAAGCGTTTAGTCAATCCGAGTTCTTTGATTTTGTGCTGTAGGCTCTGGCGGTGAATGCCAATCAATGCCGCAGCCTGCGTTATATTCCCACCGGTTCGAGTAAGGCAGTTTTCAATATACATTCGTTCAAATTCTTTTTTAGCTTCTGAAAACTCTTTTAACAACAAATCATTAAAGTATGATGGTTCCATATTTTGATTTATTTTCTCAGATTTAGAGCTGATTTCATCAGGTATTTCATTTAAAGTAATTTCTCGGCTATCGGCAAGCACAACAGCTCTTTCAATAACATTTTTTAATTGCCGAATATTTCCGGGCCACGAGTAGTCCAATAAAACTTTAAGGGTTTCGTTCGAGGGCATTTTAACCTCCTTTTTATAAAGGATGGCATAGGTTTTCCCATAATGGTGAATCAATTCCAGAATATCCTCTTTTCGCTCTCTAAGTGGTGGCAAATTAATTTTAACTACACATAACCGGTAATAAAGATCGCCTCGGAATATATTCTGGTCAACCGCCTTCTCCAAGTCCTTATTCGTCGCGCTGATAATCCGAACATCCGTAGTAATCGACTCGTTGCTCCCCAATCGTTGAAAGGTTTTATCTTCTAATATCCTTAAAACTTTCGCCTGAGTGACCAGGCTCATATCACCAATCTCGTCTAAAAAAAGGGTGCCTTTATCTGCCGCTTCAAATTTCCCAAGGCGTCGGGAGTTCGCCCCTGTAAAAGCGCCTTTTTCATGACCAAAAAGTTCGGATTCGATTAATTGTTCAGGCATTGCCGCACAATTGATCGCCACGAATTGCCCCGTCCGCGCCAAACTTCGCCGGTGAATTTCTCTTGCAACCATCTCCTTCCCGGTCCCCGATTCTCCAGTGATTAAAACACTCACATTGGTCTGGGCGACTTTTTCTATTAACGAGTACACCCCTCGCATCGGTTTTGAAGAGCCGATGAGGTTTCCAAAAGTAGTTGATTGCGACAATTCCTGGCGGAGAGTCGAATTTTCCTGCCTCAAGGAATAGGTTTCAAAAGCATTGCCAACCACGATTCGCAGTTCTTCTATGTCAAAAGGTTTCGCCAGATAATTGTATGCCCCTTTTTTAATGACTTCGACTGCGAGTTTTTCCGAACCATGTGCCGTCATAACAATCACCAATGGCGGATTGGGTAATGACGTAAGATTGGGTAAAAAATCCAACCCCGATTCCTTTGCCAGTCGAACATCCAAAAGCACCACCTGCGGAGAATTTGCAGCCATTTCCTTTTCGGCTTCGGTTAAATTCTCGGCTTCAAGAATGGTGTACCCTTCCTTTTCCAACGCTCGCCGAATGCCATATCGTGCCGACGATTCATCGTCAATAACTAATATTGTTCCTCTCATTTTTTATTCCTCGAGGTTTATTTTAATCTCAAATTCACCATAAAAAAGAAAAGCCCTTATAAGCAAGAAAAATCTATGGCTTATAAAGGCTCTCTTAAATTTAAACGCGCGGATGATGACTTACTTCTTCGGCTTCGCGTTAGTGTTGGACTCTGCTCCCACGCCTGTCCAAAACTGCGGTGCATTGGTAAATTCAAACGGATAGAGTTCCTTGGTCTGAGGATTATATTCCCACTCTGCTGAGAGGTATTGATTGGAAAAATCCTGATAATAGAAAACCAGCTTCCAGTTTTTATTGGTTTTCTTCTCTTCGGATGCCCAACCAATTGGTTTGATATTAAAATCCCCTTTATTTTTTGAATAATCTTCGATCAATTCGCCAAGAGTTTTGGATGAAATCTGGTCATTCACTTTTGGCTTCATCGCTTTGGCTTTTTCAATGAAGTCCTTTCCTTCCGGGGTAGTCTTGGCAATGTTTTCTTCAAACTTCACGAGTTTCGGGTCCTTTGCGGTTTGGGGTTTCGCGGTTTGGTCTACCGGTTTTTGCCCACAGGCTACAAGGAAGAGCACGATGGTAAGAAATGAAAGTTTTTTGAGCATAACATTCTCCTCGATTGTGAAATTAATACAGCCTTGATTTGATTAAAAACTGTCCTGATAAAAGGTTCTGCTTAATCTGAAATCCAGCCTTCAGGAGATGCCAGGAAAATATATAAATCCCGAACATTATTGCCACTCGGTCCAGTTACCAACAGCCCGCCAATTTTTTTTATCAGAGAATGTGAATCATTATTTATTAAAAATGTCTGCTCGGAAAATCCCGGCTTCAAGCTTCCTAATACCGCACCATCTGCAATGCTGTTTCCATCTATTCCATCCGTCCCCATTGCCAGAAAGGCTGCGTCAATTGGTAGTCTTTTTGCAGCAAACCGGGAGGCGGAGTATAACACGAATTCCTGATTCCGCCCACCTATTCCCTTGCTCTTAACTTGACAATTTACTTCCCCACCACCAATCAGAGCAACCTTTTCGCTAGGATATTTTTTTTGTAGCTTGATGAGTTGAATAATCAGATGGTCAGCAATTTTTCGATAATCTTCATTCACCAAATCCGGATAAATCTCAACTCGGAACCCTCTCTCACGCGCGCGTTGCGCGGCAATTGCAATCACCTCCCGATTTTCCAGTAAAATAAAATGCTCAATGTGGCTCCGTTGAGTCGATAAGTCAGCCGAAGGTTGATGCTTTAAAACAGTCAGGACGGGTTTAGGGATTTTTTTTTCAAGTTTATATTTTTTTAATATTGAAAGGACATCGCCCTGTGAAATCGAGTCTGGAATTAAGGGACCGGAGGCAATTGAAGCGACATCGCCATGATTGACATCCGACAGATAAATTGCCAACGCTTTACGTTTTTTTAAAACCCCTGCCAGTTTTCCGCCCTTTATTTGCGACAAGTATTTTCGCACCTGATTGATTTCAGCAATCGTCGCACCTGAATTTACTAATAGCCGGTTTAAATCCCTGAGGTCATCAAGCGATATGCCTTCGACAGGTAATTCCACCAAGGATGACCCCCCGCCCGAAATCAGAAAAATAATTAAGGTTTTTTCTGATGCTCGATTAATTAAGTCAATTATTTTTTTTGCGGCTAACAGACTGTTTTGATCAGGCAGCGGGTGACTGGAAATTATGATTTCGCAGGCTAATGATTTAGAAACCACTCGATTCGTAACGATTACGCCCGTTGTTGACCGAGATTTAAATATCGCTTCAATGGCACTTCCCATCTCCACCCCGGCTTTTCCAAATCCGATAATCAGGAACCTTTCAAATAATTTTAAGTCGATCGTTTTTGAATCGAATTTTAATTCGTCATCTTTGATTAAAATTCGATTATTCAATAAGGTTCGCAGATTTATGGCGTTCAGGGTTTCGAGGAAAATCAATTTTCCTTCTTCAGATAGTTTCATTCTTTCGACCAATGCGGAAAATTTTGCACCCATTTTATTTGAACCTTAAACAAAAAAAAAGCTACAGGAATTGAAAATCCTGTAGCTCAAAAATAACTCGAATCTATTTTTAATTTTCGATTTCTGAAAGTTGAATGTTATAGGTTTGCATCAATTTTAATACCTCCTGCCGCAAAGCATCCCATTGCGGATTCAGTTGGTTTACCCAGCGACTGCTGCTCGTGGTTAAAACTTTATCCGTTCTTCGACCTTCTTTTGCCAAATTGAGCGTCGCATTGCGCAAAGATTCGTTCGAGCGAAGAGAAGGGGCTATTCGGTTAAATAATTTTGCGGCATTTGAAAATGCCTCCAAACTGAACAGCAAATCCACATCGGCATCCGATGGATGGCTGCCATTTTCATATTCCACCCCATTATCGGTTACGCGCGCGCCAATCATCCGTTGGTAATCACTCAATAAAGTCATTGAAATATTCTGAATCGTAGTTGCCGAAGATTTGATTGAAGGTTCTAAAGATACATTTTCTCTAGCCGATGAACGGTTCTGCGGTGTCGAAGTTCTAGGGTCACCCACACCCGTAGTTGAATTCATCACCGGACCTGATTGCCCCGGTTGCCTTCTCTGCCCATTGATGATGCCTAATTTTCGGGCAGTCTGCTCGTCTAAACTTCCCGTTTCATCAAGCTGATTTTCTTTCTGGAAAACCCTCAGTGCGCGCTCGGTTCTTGGCGTCAATTCTCCATTCATTTCACCTTCATAATAACCTTTTTCCTTTAAAGCCTGTTGCGCTCTTTGAATCATTACCGGTGAATCCAAAGGCATCGTTTCAGTTGCGGCATCAGGCAGGTCATGGTCTTCAATCGATGTAGGTTTAGCGGAGTCTGAGACCTTCGGGGTGGAATTCTCAGGGGTTGGATTTTCGATTTTTGCAGGCTCATCCGGCAAATTTCTATCTGTCGTTTTTGTTGAATCAGCACTAGTCGGAAAGTTCGATTGCGCGTTGGAATTATCTATTGGCGGGTTGGCAGTATTACTATTATTGGCAAATGCAGTGTCATCCGGAACCGGCAAAGCTTGTTTAAGTCGGATGCCGAAGGGGGTTCCTGAATTCACATAGGCTTCCTCGCCTTTACTAAACAGCACACTTGCAAGACCGATCCCCGCTCCAATGGCTCCACCGGCAGCGGCACCTTTTCCGCCGCCGCCAATCGCTCCTAAGACTGCACCAATCGCACCGGTTTGACCAACAAAAACCAATGTATCTTTGGATTTTCCACCTGACACTCGATTTTCATCATCAATCTTTTTTTGTACTTCCGGGTCATCAGAAGTCAATATCCCGTCAATCTTCGTGCTTAGCCCATTCGGAAGAATAATCTCCTCAAATTCAACGGCAATCGATCCTCCCTTATTCATACGCCTGGCGGGGGTGACCTGGGTAACTATCCCTTCAACGATTGTGCCCGCGGGAATCGCTTCTTTTCCATCAACATAAACTGGAACTGTGACCGTCGCAGTAAATTTATCGCCGACCCTGGAGGTTTTTGAATTCAATGGAGTATCCATCCGCATACTTAAAACGGTATCTTCAGCAATGACGCCGGATTGGTTCACTTGTCCGGGCACCGAAGATTTAGCCTTGCGGTTTTGCGCGAAAAAGCTGGCTTGAAAACTGAAAACCAAAATAAACGTCAGAATAAAAAATTTCCCGCTGCGGAAATGTAAGGTGTCGGTTGGCATTTAATACCTCCAAAATTAATAGACTGCAAAATGGATGGAGTTATGTGACGAATACCAAATGGTAATTGTTGCCCACGCTAAAATTTACCTGCATTTTTCCTGAAATTGTCCTGCCTCACAAACCTTCCGTGAATAATTTTCGTTATCAGATGGAAGTCATCGGTCTTCCCTTCTCAGTTCCAGAACATTATCGGTAAACCCTTCAAAGGTATCGTCGTGACTGATGACCAGAAGTTGATTCAAATCCTTGATTCGTCCAATCTGTTCTGCGAGATTACGACGGCGCTCCTCATCCATGTTGGTCGTGGGTTCATCAAAAAACGCGAAACGAATGTCTGACAATTCTTTCAAAAGCGCCAGCCTTACCGAGAGCGCTGCCGCCATCTGTTCCCCGCCTGACAAACTGCCAAAGGAGCGTTCAAACCCCGCTTCTTCATAAACCACTTCATACCCCGTATCCCAACGTAGCGAAACCATCGGATTTCCGGTTATCTCCCTGAATAATTGATTGGCTTCGATGGAGATCGTTTTTAAGTGAGCCTCGGTGATAAACGGGCCAGATTTTTTTAAGACCTCCCTGATTAACTCAACCAGATTTTTTAACCATTCAATTTTCGTTTGAGATTGTTTTATCTCGTCCAGTTGACCTTTTATGATTAGTAACCGTTTGATCTCCTTCTCCACTTCATCATATTTCAATTGCGAATTTTTCTGCTCACTACTTTTAGTCGCCTGAAGTTGCAAATATTGCTCCAGTTGTTGTTTAAATCGAGCATGTTTTTGACCATCATATTGAGCCATTAACTGGCTCATCATCACGCTTTTTAAAGCACTATGGTTTCTCAGAGATTCCAGCTCACGCTTTACTTTATCCTCTTCTTCAATTCGAGATTCGAGTAACTGTGCAGTTGAAAGGTTTTCAATATAGGCGTGAAAATCGGCTAAATTCTCACTGATCAAGTCACGAGTCTTCGCTACCTGTAAATCAAGATTTTTATATTGCGCTAACCGTGATTCTTTATCCGCTAATAACCTTTGGATTTTCGCTATTGATTTTTCATGTTCGGCAAGTGCCGAACGATACTCAGATTCCCGGTCGATTTCAATCTGTAGCACTTTTGAGCGACCTTTCGGATCACCTAGAATGCTCAACTCATCCCGGCTTTGGTTCAATTCATCTACAACCGAATCGCCGCTGGCGATTTTGGCCTTCAAATTTTCAACGTATTCTTTTCGCTTTTGACCTTCCAGAGTAATTCTTTCGAGTTGCTCCTTTAATACCGCCACACTCGAAAATTTTGCGAAAGCCTGTCTTGCAATCATCAACTGTTGATTGAGGGATTCCTGTTGGTCATTTAAATCTTTAATCTGTTCAGCTAGGTGACGACCGGCATCAATTTCTTCATTTAATTTCCGGTGGTTTTCGATTACCTGATTAAGCTCCTGACCGATACGCTCATAATGAGTTTGTTGGGCAGATAACCGGGTTAATTCGTTTAACGCCTGACGAGCAGTCTGAATTTCTTGGTGGATTGATTCATTTTGTTTTTGAAGTTTGCTTAAGCTTTCCCGATCTTGATGAATTTGGATTTTAAAAAATTTGTCTAGACCCACCCCAGGTTCCATATTCAGACACTTTTGCGAAAGCAACGGACAGAGTCCATTTTTAATTTCGGCAACCATTTTGTCCTCTCTGGTTATATTGGTTTTCAAAATGGTGATTTGTTCCGTCAATTCGGCTCCCCGCATCTCAAATTCGGGCAAGCGATTTGCCAGAACTTCAAACTTTTTAATATCCGCAAGGGTATTCTCTGTTCGTTTTATCTCTTTCCTTAAATCAGTTATTTTAGCAGTTGATTTATCCAGTTCGCGGAGGTTCAACAAATACCTTTCATGTAATATCTGAGCACTCTTAAGTTCTGCATCCAATAACTGTTTCTGTTTTTCAAATTCAGGTAACTGCTCTGCCAAATCCCGAAACCCTTCACCTTCTTCGATAGATTTAACCAGCCGTTGAAAATCAACTCTCAGGTGTTTAAGTGATTTCTCCTCTTTTTCAAGGGTAGTATTGAAAACCTTAATCTCTGTCAGTTGGTTTTCCAGTGTAATGATTTTTTCTTCAAGTTGATGTTGAGCGACAAGCTTATCTTTTAAATTCGCCAACTCACTTTTGAATAAAGTAACCTGTTCGAGTTTCGCTTTCTGCGCCTGGATGAACACCTCAAGGCGAATGCGTTCCTTTTGGTTCTCATGAATTTCCTGTTGAAGGTTGTCCCGTATGGCAATTTGTGGTTCTAATGCTTTCAAATCAATCTGCGCTTGTTGATAAACCTCATAGCCTTTTTGCGCCGCTTTCACAACCTCAGCCGCCGTTCTCGATAATTCAACGCCTTGCGATACGGACAACTGATGGTGTTGCAATCCTTCAATGCGAATTTGCGTCTGTTGAATTTCGTTTTTAACCTCATCAATTGCTTTGTTGATTGATTCGAGTTGGTCTAAGGCGCTTCGCAACGCCGATTTTTTATCTTCTATTTCACTAATTTCATCATTCAAGGTTTGGAGGAGTTTGTTCAAGCGTTGATGCTCTGCCTGTAATGAATTTAAATCGGCAATTTCAGCCTCCATCAGTAGCACCTTTTCACGAAACTCAACCTCCTGGGTTTCAAGCGACTTTACCAACAGTCGCATTTCGTCCGCGGCTTTCTGATATTCCTCAACTCTTAACACTTTATCGAAACTCTGTTTTCGTTTGGCGGGTTGTTCGGCGAAATCATTAGTAAACGTCCCTTGCGGCACCCCTATGGTTGAAATAAACAGGGTTTTCAAATCGGCGGTTGTCTCAACTCCCAGGTGTTCCTGAATCCATCTGGAAACCTGAGCTTTTTGTTCAACCAACCGCCCGCCGGTAATCGGATCAAGGACATAATACAGGCTTCCGGTATCTCTGTAGACGGTGTATTCGCGCCCATCAATCGACGAGATAAAATTCACCCGGACGCTGCCCTTTTTGGCTCCGCGTTTAATGAACTCTTCTTTTCTAAATGGCAGGTGATCGAAAATCGCATAGGCAATCGCTTCGATGATGGTGGTCTTTCCAGCCCCGTTCGGACCGCTAATCGCCGTTATCCCCGGTTCAAACGTGTAAACGGCATGTTCCGCATTTTTGATATTCTCGATTTCAACTTTGGTTATGCGCATCGCTATCCTTTAATACTTGAATCACGAGATGAGTGATTTTATCACCTATCTCAATCCGAGTGACATGACATTTTCCATTAAGCTTGGTTTTCAGACAGTTTTTATTTGCGGGCGCTGAGAAAAATCGATACCATCATCAACCAACATCAGGGCGATTACTCAAGATCAGAGTTAAAGTAATGGATTGATTGTCGGCGTTACGACACTTAAAGGATTTTCTTATTGTCGGGAAAGGAATGAGATTTAACCTTGAACTTTAGCATCCCACAGGAATATCTCGATTTCAAAGAAGCGGTCTTGCAATTTTCCAAGGATAGACTCGCGCCTCGCGCTCAGGCGCTTGATGCAGCGGGAAATTTCAGCCGTGAAAATTGGCAGGAACTGGCGGCGATGGGCTTGCTCGGTCTTCCCTTTCCTGAGCAGTTTGGCGGGTCGGATGCCACTCCTCTGGCAACCTGTCTGGCGATGGAAGCGGTAAGCCGCGCAGGCGTTGATTCAGGAACTACTCTCGCCTGGGGGGCGCATACTTTTTTAGTTGGCGTTCCCATTTGGTTATTGGGAACTGCCAGGCAAAAGGAGAAGTATTTACCAAAACTCAGTTCAGGCGAGTGGATTGGTGCTTTTGGTTTAACTGAACCCGGAAGCGGTTCCGATGCCGCAGCGATGAAAACCACGGCGATTAAACAAGGCGACCGCTGGATTTTAAACGGCTCAAAGATGTTTATTACCAATGCTCCGGTCGCCGATGTCTTCATCGTGTTTGCCTCTACCAATCCTGCAACCGGCAATAAAGGCATTTCTGCCTTCATCATTGAAAAAGGCTTTAAAGGTCTGGCGACCGGCAAAGAATTAAATAAAATGGGAAATCGCACCTCAACCACTTCCGAAGTGATTTTCGTTGATTGTGAAGTTCCTGAAGAAAATATCTTAGGGGTTCAGGATGCAGGGTTTCTGGCAGTCGGCAAAGAAACCCTGGAATGGGAAAGAAGTTGTATGATTGCGCCAATCATCGGCGGCATGGAATTTATTCTGGAAGTTTGTACGAACTATGCCAAAGCTCGAAAACAATTTAACACGCCAATTGCCGAATTTCAGGCAATCCAACATAAACTGGTAAACATGAAGGTCGCGATAGAATCGACCCGATTATTGATCTACAGGGTTGCCTGGTTAAAACAACAGGGAAAGTCTGCAATGGCAGAAGCGGCAATCGCCAAACTGATGACTACCGAAGCCTCGATTAAAGTTGCCTATGACGCTGTCCAAATTTTTGGAGGTTATGGATACATGCAGGATTATCCGGTTGAACGTTTTTATAGAGACGCCAGACTCGGAACCATTGGCGCGGGAACTTCAGAGGTTCAAAAAATTATCATCGCCCAAAATCTCATTAAATCCTATTTGAAAAATCAACCGCTGTAGAAAATTGTGATTATCTTCCATTGCCGAAAGAACGCTTCTCACACTGACTCAAATGATTTAGGATGGGTTCGATTGTGAATGTCTATTTATGAATTTAGGAAGAGTCGAAAACAAAGCGCGAATTGCAATTTCTCTTTTTGTTTTAGCTTTACTGTTAATAATTGCCTTGAGCTTCAGCCTGTATTCTCAGGCACGACAGGAATTAAACGTTCAACACCTCAATCAGTTTCGCATCGAAGTTAATCTGGTTTCGCTGGTTTTAACCAATCCTAAATTTGACATTAATGACTCAACCTTAAAAGACCTCTTATCCGGTAATGGCGGTCATTCGCAGGCGGCACTTTATGATAAGCAAGGGAATTTGTTAGCGTCGAGTCTGACCATCGAAAAACTTCCAAGACATGGACTCACCTTTACAAAAGATTTTATAGAGCAAGGCAACAGTCTGGCTTCAACCATAAAATTTAAAACGGAGAGTGGTAATCTACTGGCGGCATCCGAAATCGGCTCAGATAAAATCCTATTTATATCAACCCCCATAGATGGCAGTTCGTCCTATTATGCGGTGTCCCTTTTCAGCTATCAAATTATCGCTTTGATATTTGGGATCGCGCTAATTTATCTGCTCATTCGTTGGCTGTTACGCCCTTATAACCGGATGGTAAAGGCGGCACAAAGAAGTCCAATCAGGGCATCGACTGAAACCAACGAAGGCGAGTTTGTGGTGAATACCTTTCAAGCGTTGATAAAACAATTGCAGGCTAAAGAGATTGAACTAGAAAGATTACATTCCCTCGAACGTATTCGTGCCGAACGCTCTGAACGATTCAGTGAACGATTGATTGCCAATATTCCGAGTGCCCTGGTTGCAGTTGATTCCAAGGGCAATCTGACTTCGGTAAATCTCCAGGCTAAGAAATTAATTTATTTTCATGGAAAATCCACCGGGCTAACCGATTCTCTGGATTTACAACCAAACGCCTTTTCGCTTGATTACCGGGAATTCTTCAAAGCCGCACCTCGAATGGTGGAGATGATTCAAAGCTGCTTATCGACCGGGCAAGCCTACAAACGCGAAGAGGTTCAAATCACCAATGTGCTTAATCAGAAAAGACAAATTGGTTTAAGTATCACGCCAATTATTGATACTTACCAACACATCGAAGGCGCGCTATGCATGATGACGGATATCACCGAAGTAACCGAATTGAGAGAGCGGATAAAGGTACAGGAAACCTTGGCAAACTTGGGCGAGATGGCAGCCGGGATTGCCCATGAATTTAAAAACTCTCTGGCGACCATTCAAGGATACGCGCAGTTATTTGAATCGCAAAATGTGGCAAATTCCATGCAACTGAAACAGAAAACCACGGCGGCATTAATCAAAGAAATTTCCTTACTTTCACGACTGGTTACTGATTTTCTGAATTTCGCAAGACCTCAGAAACTGAGTCTGACGCAACTCGATCTCGGTGAACTCATTCAGGATTGTTTAGGCGAAATTTCACAATTTTTGCAGCAACACCGGGTCAAGGTGAAAATGATTGGAAGCTTCACCTGTATATCGGGCGATGAATTGTTGTTAAAGCGAGCCTTCATCAATCTGATTCGCAATGGTGTTGAAGCCATCGATCAGGAAGCGACGATTCGAGAAATCATCATTGAAGGGATTATCGACCGCACCGACGAAAAACCTTACGCCCATATCAAAATCAAGGATTCAGGCAGTGGAATCTCTCCCGAAGATTTACCGCATATTTTTATTCCCTTCTTTACCACGAAAACCCGTGGCTATGGTATCGGGTTAGCCATTGTTCAAAAGATACTGGTCGGCCACGGAGGCGACGTAACGATTGACAAAAGCGATCATCAGGGAACTACCTTTCATTGTCGTTTGCCGCTTTATAAGTCCCCGATGGTTATGGAAAATCGGTAATAAACTGACGATAAAAGTAACACCAGAAGACAAGCGGTAATTTCTAAATCGCCTAAAACACATTGAATTTGAATCATTTATAAATGAATCTTCCCCATTACCTCTATTGGCAAGCGAATTGCTCCTACTGCGGATGGACTCTTGTATGAGGTGTTATGAGCGATAAGCAACTTATTAAACAACGACCCCAGATCATCCGTGTCGGAGAATTCGGCATGGGATTGATGGAAATAATAGTAGGCGTTTTGATCGCCGCTATTATCGGGTTTATTGCCCTTCACCTGGTTAATCTCGGATTAGCGATGTACAAGTTGAGTTCGGGTGCTAACAGCGTTGCCGAGAAATTAGAGAATGCTAAGCAGATGGCAATAAATCAAAATCAGGAAGTTTCAGTCATCTTTGATTCAAAAGACAATCTCTTTGGAATCGATAGAAACAATAACGGGCGGCTGGAAAGCGTGGAAACCGAAGAAATGCCTGATGGCATATCCATCTCTCAGGATGGGCTGGTCATATTTTCCCGAAACGGGAAATTGAATAAAAATTCCAAAGAACCCAGCATCGTTGTCCGTAACAGCCGTGATTCCAAACGAGTCAATGTGTCAGCTGCCGGAATTATCGAAATCGAATAGTCTGTCGCTAGACTAAGTGGCATCGTTGCCACACTGGCGAGGCGCGGTGGAATTATCTAGGTAGGAGTTTTATGCTTAAAACTCTTACTCCCCGGTTTAAAGATAATTCCTCAACGTCTCGCCTTTTTTCGTTTGAGACCATTGCCTGCCTTGAATAAGAAAGCTTTCTTAAAAAATCAATTGACATATTTTCGCCAATTACTTTCGAGTTCATCAGCGTTTGTGCTAGCATAGCAAGTTCAGAGTTTCAGGTTTTTCCTATTGCTTTAGGACTCTGAAAGAATCAATAAAACTTTTTAACGATTCGACCTCAAAACTCTTTTATAAACATTTCGGAGAATAATTATGGCTGAAGATAAATTGATTAAATCCGGTCAGGTGACCTTTAAACGTGTATTTTTTCTAATCGTCGCCGGTGCGGTGATTGTCGGTTTTGTGTATTTGGGCGGGCGTGCCCTTAATATCGGTTATATGCTGCTCACTGTGGCGATCTGCGTCTTGCTTTATTTGATTGCGATTGATTATGGCATCAACTTGGATAAAGTTGAAAAGCATGCGCCGTCAACCAACTCCCCACTTGAACCGATGTTAGCCACATCAACCACACAACCGACGACAACGCCTCAGCGAAGAAAAGTAAACCGGTCAACAAAACGAAGACGATAAGGCTCATTGACCATTGGCAGGCGCAACCGGTTTTGATTGCGCCTGCCGGTAAAATCTCCCATCAAATAATGGCGCAAATACCTTCCGTAAATAACTCACCGAAAAAAAAGGGATTGAAAAAAGTCATTGAGACTGCGGATTTTCTCTGGTTAGACCTTGATGACCCGATGCATCAAGCCCTTGACCATCTCGCCGAAAAATATGGGTTCCATGAATTAACCGTTGAAGATTGCCGCCAGGGGTTGCAACTCGCAAAAATTGATTATTATGATGACTATTCGTTTATCATCATCAACACCACCCATTTTTCTCAATCCCCCTGCGAGGTGAAGACCAAAGAAATCGATGTCTATATCGGCAAGGATTACCTCATCACCGTGCACTATGGTAAAAGTTTGGCAATAGAAGAAGTCGAGAAACGGTTAAACGGAAAATCTCATCAATCGCTTAGCCCGGACAAATTGCTTCACGCCATTCTCGACATCGTCGTTGATCGTTACCTTCCGACTCTTGATAATATCGGTGACACCATAGATGAAGTTGAAGATGATTTGCTCATCAATCCGCGACCGGAAATTTTGGAAACCATGTTCAGTCTCAAACGCGGGTTACTACAATTTCGTCGAGCGGTCTCATCGCAACGCGAATTACTCAATGCCATTGTTCGTGATGAATCCGAATTCATCAAAGATGATATGACCGCTTACTTCAGAGATGTTTATGACCACACCGTTCGCGCTATGGATTTGGTTGAAACCTACAGAGATTTGGTGGCTGGGGGTCTGGATATTTACCTGACGCAAATGGCGAATCGCACCAATGATATTGTTAAAGGTTTAACCATACTCGCTACCATCATGTTACCTTTAACTTTGATTACCGGGTTTTTCGGAATGAATTTTGACTATATCCCTTTAACTAAAAATCCCATCGGAATATGGATGATCACTGCGGGACTATTTGTGCTTGCCTTGCTGATGCTCATTTACTTCAAGGTTAAAAAATGGATTTAACAAATCGCTTGACTTTGAGGGTCGCAAATATAGACTAGAGGCGTTGCTATTTTTACCCTAAAGGATCAATGCCATTCATCGTCAGGAATAAGTTATGAAAGTCAAAGATACAACCGCTGCGGTTGCCGCATCGCCGCTTTCGGCAAATCAGGAATTGACCATCGCGGAACTGGCTGAATTTATAAATCATCTACAGGAACTTCCCACTTCACAGCAAATCATCGAAAAATTCGCTTCCCTGCTCTTACGTCAACGAGATTACGAAGCCTTTCGCACCTTTACCGATAAGAAGTATGCACGAAACCTGGTAGCCCGCAGTCCATACGCTGAACTCCTAATGCTTTGTTGGCGCTCAGGGCAACGAACCCCGATTCACGACCACGGCGGCTCGATTGGCGTGGTGATGGTTGTCGAAGGGTTGCTGACCGAAACCATGTATGAGCGCAATCCGAATGGAACGGTTAAACCGTTTAACACCTTTCGGTGGTCGCCCGGCGGCATCACCGGTGCAGACGTACAGGACATTCATCAGTTATTAAATTTACAACCCGAAGGGAAAGACCTGGTCACGCTTCACTGTTATTCCCCCCCGCTTTCGGTTTTAAATACCTTCAGTCAAATCAATGGGCGAGTCAAAAAATGGCGCGAAGGCTATTTCACCGGTGGGGCAGGTATCTAACCTTCAGGTTGTGTAAAGTGATTTGTGAGGTCGCGCTTTTTCAACAAGGCTTTGTAGAGGTAACCATTCATGCTCCCACAACCACCAATAACTAAATTAAAAAACCGACAGGTTTATTTTTTAATTTTCATCATCATTCTGCTAACCCTTCCTTTATTTGGGCAATCGGGACGCAATCGGCAAAATCCGAAAAAACAACCTGCCTCACCGCCTCAACAAACTCAACCGGATAATGATCAACCTGAAGCCTCCCAGACGACGAAAAAACCAGAACCCGGCATTCAGATTCTGGTGGTTTATTACAAATCAAATATTATGCACCCCGATGCTTATTCGGATATTGTCTTGTCGGGGTGTCTGAACCGACTTCAGGAATCTGCTTTGGTTAGCGCCAGACCCGGAAAAGAGATGAATCGGAAGGAAGCCTCGGATTTCGCCAAAGCCAGCAAAGATACCTATGTGTTGTGGTTTGAATTGGAAAATGAAATCGGCGAAAGTGATCGGTCAATTCCTTCCATCGTTAGTTTCACCCTCTATCTGCCCGAAACCGGCAAATCTAAAACTTCCGGTCGGATTTATACACGCCAGGGAACCATCATTCCCCGCACCACACCGCGAACCACTTACCCGGGAGGGTATCGATTGGAAATTGCCGGCGAGGATTTGGCTGACCGAATATTAAATGCAATCGGTTTGCCTAAATAAATGCTTCAAGATTAGAATTGCCGCTCAATTTTAAACGACCTCTGTTTCAATGTCTGATGATATTCATCGGTTGAGTGTCGTTTCCAGATGGCGGGTTGTTGTGATTTGAAAGTTCACCATTTATGAAAATCGGTTTTTTAATTGATCATCGCAAATGTATCGGTTGCCATGCCTGCACAGTTGCTTGTAAATCCGAACACGATGTTCCAATCGGCACCTATCGCACCTGGGTCAAATATATTGAAAAAGGCGACTACCCGGATACCAAAAGATTTTTCTCAGTCCTGCGATGCAACCATTGTGTGGATGCACCCTGCGTAACCATCTGCCCGACGACTGCGCTATTTAAACGAGAAAATGGCATCGTCGATTTTAATAACCAGAACTGCATCGGTTGCAAATCCTGTATGCAGGCTTGTCCCTATGACGCGCTTTATATTGACCCGCGCTCAAACACCGCCGCCAAATGTAATTTCTGTGCTCACCGGGTTGAGGTCGGAATGCAACCGGCATGTGAAGTAGTCTGTCCGACCCAAGCAATTCTTTCAGGCGATTTGGATGATAATCAATCCTTGATTTCACAGATGCTATCGTCAAATAAAACCGCTGTGAGAAAGCCCGAAGCGCAAACCAAACCCAAACTCTATTACATCAATGTGAATCCCTCATCAATCGTGCCAACCGAACAAACGCACACCGGCGGATACCTCTGGGCTGAACCGCAGTTGCATCAATTGATGAACGATGAGCAAGCCCTGTCTGCCGCTGAAGCGAAAGCCCGAACCACTTATGATGTCTCGCATGACCGCCCCTGGGGTTGGAAAGTTTCGGCATACCTCTGGACAAAATCCATCGCTGCCGGAGCATTCTTTGTTGCCGCTTTAGCCATGCTAATCGGTCTAACCAAACCCGGCGATTGGTTGATGGGCACGGTTGCCTCGCTAATCAGTCTGGTGTTTTTAACGATAACGCTGGGGTTTCTCATCTGGGATTTAAAACGACCGGAGCGGTTTTTTTATATCCTGTTAAAACCACAATGGAAATCCTGGTTGGTCATTGGTGGGTATATCCTCATGGTATACGCAGCCCTGCTATCGCTTTGGTTCATCGCGCAATGGTTCGAGCTATTCACCTTGATGACGCCGATTATCTGGTTGGGTGGTTTGTTTGCAGTTTTAACGGCAATTTATTCGGCATTTTTATTTAAACAGGCGCGCGGCAGAGTTTTTTGGAATAGCATTTTCACGCCGGTTCATTTGCTGGCACAGGCGATGGTCGCCGGTTCCGCGAGTTTACTGATAGTTTCCGTCCTCGGTTATTGGTTAGGGATGAAATTGTATCCCGAACCAACCGACGAATATTTAGTCTATGAACTACTCGGAGCCTTGGTCGCGCACGGCGCGTTAATTGCCGGAGAAGTTTTTCTGCCCGAAGAAAACCCGGAAAAATCTCGCGCCCAACGATTTATCAAAGATGGGATGTTCAGCAAACTTTTCTGGATCGGCGCAGCGGGCATAGGAACCGTGCTCCCGATTCTATTACTTGCAACCGGAGCAGCACATTTTGATATTACCGGATTATTAACCGCCCTGCTGGCGCTTGCAGGGGTTTACCTCTGGGAGCACATCTGGGTAGAAGCCGGGCAGGCGGTGCCGTTGAGTTAAATTTTAATAAATATAGTTATGAGACCCATCGAACAAAATACCGACTCGGATAATGAACGATTCAATTTTGAAACGGAAGGCGGGTGGCGTTACTCATCAGCTCCGCCTCGCGAAAAGTGGGATGACTGGGTGGAGTACGACGCCAAAAGTTGGCCCACGAAAATTGAAAACCATTATTCCCTAATCCCTACGGTCTGTTTTAATTGCGAAGCCGCCTGCGGGCTTCTTGCCTATGTAGATAAATCAATGGGTGAGATACGCAAACTCGAAGGCAATCCCCTGCATCCCGGTTCGCGCGGTCGCAATTGTGCCAAAGGTCCCGCCACGATTAATCAAATCTATGACCCCGAACGCATTCTCTACCCGATGAAGCGCACCGGCAATCGTGGTGAGGGCGGCTGGGAACGCACAACCTGGGACGAAGTGCTTGATACCTTCGCAAAAAAAATCCGTCAGGCAATTATTGAAGACCGGAGAAGCGAAGTGATGTATCACGTCGGTCGCCCCGGTCACGACGGTTACATGGACCGCGTGTTACAGGCTTGGGGAGTTGATGGGCATAATTCGCACACTAATATTTGTTCTTCATCAGCCAGAGTCGGTTATGCGCTCTGGCAAGGAGCTGACCGCCCTTCGCCCGACCACGCCAACGCAAAATTTATTTTACTGTTAAGTTCGCATCTCGAAACCGGACATTATTTCAATCCCCACGCCCAGCGTATCATTGATGGAAAAATGCGTGGCGCTAAAATCGCCACCATCGATGTGCGCCTCTCGAATACCGCGTCGATGTCGGATTACTGGCTCTCTCCTTATCCCGGCACCGAAGCCGCATTGCTTCTGGCAATGGCAAATGTGATTTTAAAGGATGAAAGTTTTAACCGGGATTTTTTACGTCGTTGGGTCA
The DNA here is from genome assembly GCA_040754075.1 of Acidobacteriota bacterium. Lineage (NCBI taxonomy): Bacteria > Pseudomonadati > Acidobacteriota > Acidobacteriota bacterium. Next base: position 24,577 of record JBFMDH010000019.1, on the reverse strand, counting down.
ACTGGGAAGAATATTTACGCGCAGAACATGCGGACAAACCCTGTTCTTTTGAAACCTTCATTAAAGAATTAAAACTGGTTTACGCGAAATACACGCCGGAATTTGCCGAAGGTGAATGCGGGGTTGATAAAGAAATCATTATCGAAGTCGCCAAACAGATTGCCGAAGCCGGTTCCGCCTTTGCCGCTCATGTGTGGCGCAATACGGCTGCCGGAAATCTCGGCGGTTGGCAGGTGGCGCGCGCTTTGATGCTGTTGAATGTATTGACCGGGAGCATCGGAACCGCAGGCGGCGTTTCACCAAATGCCTGGAATAAATTTGTTGCGACTCCGTTTATCAAACCGTCGCCGCAAAAGGTCTGGAGCGAAATTCTCTTCCCTCGTGAATATCCGCTGTCCCATCACGAACTCAGTTTTTTGCTTCCGCATTTTTTAAAGGAAGGGCGCGGAAAAATCGCTGCCTATTTTACCCGTGTCTATAATCCGATTTGGACAAACCCCGATGGCTGTACCTGGGTTGAGGTATTAAAGGATGAAGCAAAGGTCGAACTTCACGCAGCCTTGACCCCGGTTTGGAGTGAAACCGCCTGGTTTGCCGATTATGTTTTACCGATGGGAGTGGCGGCTGAGCGCCACGACTTGATGAGTCAGGAAACCCACGCCGGTCAATGGATTTCATTTCGTCAACCGGTCTGGCGCGTCTATAAAGAACGTCAGGGCGAAAAAATAAACTTCACTTATGAAGCCAACCCCGGTGAGGTCTGGGAAGAAGATGAATTCTGGATTGAACTTTCGTGGCGCATAGACCCCACGGGCGAACTCGGCATTCGCCAATATTTTGAATCGCCTTATCGTCCGGGCGAAAAAATCACTATCAGCGAATACTACCAATGGATTTTTGAAAACAGCATTCCGGGATTGCCCGAAGCCGCAGCCAAAGAAAACCTCACACCTCTCGAATACATGCGGCAGTTCGGGGCATTTGAGGTGAAACAGTCTGTTTTGGAACTGCATGAATCAACGGTTCCCGAATCCGAGATGCAAAACGCTGAGGTTGACTCGACAACCGGAAAAATTATTCATCAGGGCGCAACCATCGGTGTAGTAATTGATGGTCAACCGTTAAAAGGGTTCAATACCCCGTCACGCAAACTCGAATTTTTCTCGAAGACCATGCAGGACTGGAAATGGAATGAATATACGCTGCCAACTTACATCAAAACTCATGTCTATTGGAAGGATAGGAATTTTAAGCGCGGCGAATTTATTCTGGTTCCCACCTTCCGGCTGCCGACCTTGATTCACACGCGTTCGGGCAATGCCAAATGGCTATATGAAATTTCCCACACCAATCCGCTGTGGATTCATTCAAAAGATGCGGAAAAACTGGAATTACAAAATGGTGAATTGGTGCGGGTGAATACCGACATCGGATATTTTGTGAATCGCATATGGATTACCGAGGGAATCAAACCCGGTGTGGTCGCTTGCTCACATCATCTCGGTCGCTGGCGTTTGCAAAAAGAAGCGGGAACCGACCGCTGGGCTTCGGCGCTGGTTGATTTGCAGGCGTTGGATGAAGGTCAGTGGTTGATGCGGCAAATCGAGGGCGTGCAACCTTTCACAAGTGATGACCCGGATTCCGAACGCATCTGGTGGAAAGATTCGGGAGTCAATCAAAATCTAACCTTCCCTGTGCATCCCGACCCGGTAAGCGGAATGCATTGCTGGCACCAAAATGTTCGAGTTGAAAAGGCTACGGAAGACGACCGGTATGGCGATATTTTTGTCGATACCAAAAAATCCTTTGCGATTTATCAGGAATGGTTGAAAAAGACCCGGCCGGCTCCGGGTCCCAACGGGCTTCGTCGCCCGCTTTGGTTTGCTCGTCCCGTTCGACCCGCAAAGGAAACCTATTTTATTGGCACAGGTGGGGACGAATAAATCGGACTTGCGTTTTCCTATGAAGCCATTAAAACTTTTAGTTCATCGTGATGATTGAGATTTTTTATTCCTTATGCTTTGTAGAAAGAGAGTAGATATTCATGAAAATAGTTGTATTGGGGTATGGGCGTGTTGGTTCACGACTAGTTAAAACACTATCCGAACATGGGCATGAAATTTCGTTGATTGACAAGGAAGGCTCCAGGCTTGCGCTAGCCGCTCATTATGAAGGGGTCGAATTAATTCAAGGAAACGGCATCGATGTTGACATCCAACGCGAAGCGGGAATGGCTGAAGCAGAATTATTGCTGGCAGTCACGATGGATGACAATGTCAACCTGATGGCAGCGCAGGTCGCAAGAACCCATTTTCAGGTTCCGAGAGCCATTGCCAGAGTCTATGAACCCAGTCACGCCGAAGCCACTCAGGAAGATTCAAAGTTAATTGTCTTATGTCCAACTTTGCTTGCCGTAGATTTACTAAATGAAATGGTCGATAAAGGGATTTCAGCGCCGACAGAACCCCGTCGCGCTGCCGAACCGCCAGTCGTCCCGGCTCAACCGCACCTCCCGCTTACTGATGATTCCCGCTACATTTTAATCGCCGGTGGGGGAAAGGTTGGAATCAATCTGGCTCGCGGCTTGCTCTCCTCAGGTCACGAAGTCGCCGTCATCGAACGTGACCCGATTCGCGCCGCTTCCCTATCGAATCGTTTGGATTGCCCGATTTTTATTGGCGATTCGTCAACTCACGATATTCTCGAAAGCGCCGGTGCCACCCGCGCCAGAGTTTTCGTTGCCGCAACCGGAAGCGACCAGGATAACTTAATCGCCTGTCAAATTGCTAAAAAAGTTTTCGGAGTTCCGCAAACCATTGCCCGCGCCTCAAACCCGAAAAACGAAGATGTGATGGCGCGGTTGGGAGTTGATTCAACAGTCAGTTCGACAGCCATCATTCAACAGGTTATCGAACGCGAATTGCCGACGGTTCGCATTAAAACCATGTTGAATCTACAGGATGGCACATTTCAGATTCTCGAATACCTGCTTGATGAAACCTCACCGGCAACCGGGAAAACCGTGCGCGATATTAATCTTCCGGTTCAATGTAATCTGGTAGCCATACTTCGCGGCGACACAATGGTAGTGCCACGCGGAGATACGCAACTCAATTCAGGAGATTTGGTTATGGCGCTGGTGAGCAAGGAACAGGCACCGGAATTACAACATGCCATACTCGGCTAAAGTGCTTGATGCAGTTGGCGAATGATTTTATTGAGCGCCTAATGAGGGAACCATCGATGGCTGCGTGGATTATAGAACGGCAATTGAATGCAGCTTCGCAACATCCGGGCAGCTACTCGGGCTGCCCCAACATTTATCCTTACCTTCTTTCGCAAACCGCTATAGAAATACGCTCATTACAGCGTTAGACCGCTTTAGGTCGCCCCTTGACTACGCTCTAGTTTAGGTATATACACTGGATAAACGCGATGCGATAGGAGTTTTGATATGATGTCCAAGGTTCAAAGATGGGGCAACAGCCAAGGCTTACGGCTTCCGAAGCATGTGTTGGAGAGCGCCGATATCTCTGTCGGGGACAATGTCGAGGTCATCCCTCAAGAAGGTCAAATCACCATAAAGAAAATATCCAAAAGGAAATTTGACTTAGCCGAAATGGTTTCTCGCATGCCTCGCAATTACAAACCTCACGAAGAATTCTTGGGTAAACCAGTCGGCAAGGAAGAATGGTAAATGGCGAAATATGTCCCTCAGAAAGGCGACTTCATCGCTCTGTCATTCGATCCGCAATCTGGACACGAGCAGAAAGGGCGGCGGCCCGCGCTGGTAATCAGTAATTATTTGTTTAATAAGCACACAGGGCTGGCAATTGTCTGTCCAATAACCAGCACCAACCGCAATATCCCCTTTCATTTGCCGGTTCCGGCTACGTCATCGCTAACCGGCTTTGTCATGGTCGATCAGGTCAAATCCATTGACTATACAGCAAGAAAAGCCAAGTTCATTGAAAAGGCTCCGACGGAACTTGTGGAAGATACTCTGGAAGTATTAGACGTCTGTACCAAGTAGCGGTTTAACAAGGCGTTGCAGCGGAAATAGCAGAAAGCGATAAATCACAGGCGTACAGGAGAGATATGTTTGCGTTAGCCAATTTTATGACGGAGTTTCTTCAGATGCCGCGATGCGATTTTCTCATCATGCCCGCAATGCCGCTAGCAGCTCCGCTGATTGGGAGCGTTGGACGGAATTTATTTGGCAGTTAGCAAGCAGAGAGGATTTACTTCCAGTTGCCAATCAGAATAAACGGCGCCCAAAAGTAGGGGTGCGCAAAAGGCGCTTTCGGGTTTACAACAAATTTTTTCTCTTTGTTTAAATCTTCGGAAATGGGTCCTCTTTGCATTTGAGTCAGAGGTTTTCCGGTCACTTTACCGTTTAACAATTTAAGCTGCGCCTGACGTAACGCCTCGGCTTTTGACAATCCTTTATTGGATTCCCGCAAAGAATAAAATTCCCGCATCAATAAACTCGTGCTCTCATCGGCAACCGACCACAAAGAGGCGATGATCGCCTTCGCGCCTTGTTGTTGAGCAACAATCGCAAGTCCATCAACCTCTTTACCATCATCCGAAGTGCTGCCAACCGCAGTTTGACAGGCTGAAAGCGTCAATAATTCGACCCCATTGAAAATGCTCGGCAGGCGTTTGAGTTCTGCAAGCGACAAATGCGAACCATCGCCAAGCAGTAAAAATGAATTGGTCTCGTTCCCCGGTTTAAATTGAAAATGCGAGGCGATGTGAACGACCGGAACTTTTTGCCTGAGCGCCGCTTTAAAAGCCTCAGCGGTAAACTCTTCATCGAGTTTTACCACTCCCGGTAAAATGCCGCCAGCCATTGGATTGGGTTTATCTCTATTTTCAATATTAAAAATTGTATTCAACTCTTTGAGCACCCCCGGCAAAGGCACGAAGCCATCCGCGCCTTTTGAAACACCGAGTCCGATGCCACGCCATTTTGGACTGACGGGGTCTTTCAACCTGGCATTACTCGCGGGCGTAAAAATCACGTTTCGATATTTTTCCACCAGATATTGATTGCCATCATGTAATGCCGCGATGGGCAAATATCTGAGAATGCCTTCCAATGACCACATCAACGTTCTGGCGCGCGCGCCTTCTAAATCTTTCGCAATCGGCGCAAAGATGATTTTATAAAGTTCCTGTGCCAGCGGTTGCGGGTCAATCGCCGGAGTTTGTAAGGCTTGGCGAAAGGCAAATATTTTTTTGCTCAGTTCCGCTTCGGGTATCGCAAATTCGGCAGCCTTCTGTGTTTTCGGAGTGATTAAAATGATTCTCAGCTTATCTTTTAACACCAGCGTATACAGCGCCACCGAATTATCACCTAACTCTTCGAGGTCGTTTCGGAGTCCCTGGTTCTCTTCAATTTGAGCAATGCGATTCGATGAGGTTTGCCGGGTCGCGGCTTCATTTTTTAAGTCATTAATGAATTTTTGAAAAGCCTGTCCGGCAACCTCCAAATCTTTTTCCAATTCAACCAACCGGGTTTCATCAGCCGAGGTGCGGTTGAGCTTGCTTAACAACGAATTATATTCAAAGCCAATCGAAGTCACCCGGTCGGCGATTTGTAAATAACGCTGCTCCCATTGACTTTCTTCGCTACTCAACTCAGCATTTTTTGCATCGGTTGTCGCGTTGCTATCGCGCCGGACAAACTCGTAAAACTCTTCCTGTTTGAGCAAATCCAAAACCTGTTGCGCTTCCGGCAATCGCCCTTCTTCAATCAACAAATCCGCCAGAATTTTATAAACATCTTTGCGTTCCTGAATGAAACTTTGTTGGGAATCTTTATCGATATTAACCAATTGTTTGCGAGTTTTTTGAAACAGATTGATTGCCTGTTTCCCGAAAAATATTGCCAGTTTGGGATTGGCTTTTTCCATCCAACCGAGCATTAAAAGGGTCAGGACAAAACTTTCGCTGCGGATATTTTTCAACTCACGCGCCAGCATGAGGGCTTTCAGATAATTTTCCATCGCCTGATCGAGTTCGCCCTTGCGTTGCAGGGCATACCCATAATTTTGTAAAGCCCACGATTCGGCTATTCGTTGACGGGTTTCCTGAGAAATTTCTATGGCGCGTTTGAAATAATGGATTGCTTCATCGGTTTCTCCGCTCATCAGATGCGTGGATGCCAGATTATTTAAAATCAAGGCTTCCATTGCCCGATTGGAAATCTGCTTTTGCAGGTCGAGCGCCAGAAGGTAATACTTGCGGGCTTCGGTATGATTGCGAAGGTAGGTATAGGATTGCCCGATATTATTGATCGCGGCAAGTTCATAAGTAATTGCCCCGATTTTATGCGATGCCTCTCTTGCCTGTTTAAAATATTCCAGCGCCCGCTCATGTTGTCCGGTATCGCTGTAAATCTGCCCGATACTATTGAGTAAATCGCCTTCGTTTCCGGCTATGCTCAATATCTCTTGTATACCCGCTTGACGATTCGATTGGGTATCGCGTACCAACGCCAACGACCGATCAAAGAGTTTAAAGGCTTCATCATAATTTCCCATTCCTAAATGGCAACGCCCTATCATATTGCTTAAAGAAATCAGGTAAATCCGGGCGTTTAATTGTTGCGCGGTTAGGTAAGCGGAAGAAAATATTTTCAGGGCTTCTTCAAACCGACCGAGATTCAAATTCGCTTCCCCTCTGACCAACATCTCCAGAATTTTTAATTCACTATCTTTGGTGTCTTTCAGCATCGGTTTGGCTAGGTCGAGTTGGCTAATCCCTTTCTCGTTTTCATTATTGCCAATATAGGATTTAGCCAACAGAACCAACAGCAGCCCTTGATTACCCGGTTGGTTCAATTTCCGTGTCAGTTCAACAGAGCGTGTATAAACCCCTATACAGGCATCAAAGCGTTTCAATAACAGTAATAACTCTCCAAGGTTTATCAAGGTCGTGAGTTCATATTGAGCGAGGGTATCGGGCTTTTCTTTAAGAGCACTCAACGCCGCGAGGCATTGCTGATAATAGTTGATTGCCTCATCGTATCGTTGTAAATCTTTGCTGGCTTTGGCGATTAGTCCGAGAAAAACAAATTTTTCGTCTTTGGCATCCGTTGCATCAATCTTGTCGATCAGTTGCTTTCCATAATCAATCGATTTTGCTTTATCACCGGCGACATAATAGGAACTGGTAAACAACGCCAGGAAGCCAACCTCTGAATCAAGCGATTGAATCTGTCTGGATAACTTTAGACCTTCTTCAAGAAGTGGAAAGATTTTTTGAACCTCATATGCTGCAAGCAAGGTGTTCCCTTGTTCCAATAATTCATTGATGCGTTTTTGAATTTTCTCATCCGGCACGGCTGCTTTTTGTGTGGAGTTGCTTATCGGGTTTTGCGGTTGTTGAATAAAAGGAGTTGCCAGACCTGTGGATTGCAGGAGGAAAAAAATATTCAGGCAAACAAAAATTTTGCAATGAATTTTTGTCACAACATCCTACCTGTCTGATTTAAAAATCATTTTTCCCTGGGAACCTGAACAATCATGATTTCCGAAACCACACCTTTTATAAATCGAGCGGCGATGCCGAGGTCAGGATAAAAGCGATATGGAATTAAAGGGTTGATGATTTTGGTGTCGGTAAATTCTTTACCGACAATGCTGGTAAATTGCGCTTCGGGCATTCCGACTCGTAACAGATTCGCCTGACTGCCAAGTCCGCGACGACGAACGGAAATCGGTGGAGCCGCCGGCGTCAAAAGTGAAATCGCCATCACCTGTTCACGTCCCAATATTTCGATTCCCATTTGCGGATATTTTAACTTTCGGATACTGGCATTTTTCACCACCGGGATAGGCACGGGTTTTCCTAATGATTTTTCAACATTCGCCATTGAATCCGTCAACCCTACGGTTCGCCCTTTTCCCAATTCCAGACCGAAAATCAGGCGATTGGCAACCATCACAATCGATTCGGCAGGTTTACATGCCAATGACTGTTCACTACACAAATGCTGGTAACGCTCGTTGCCGATGGGAAACCACACCGATGAACGGCTCGCCACTCTTAAATAATCATATAGAATCTGCGCGGCTTTCTTTTTCTGTTCCGGTGTGCCTTCGCGTTCGAGCGCGACCGCATAGTTGTAAAGAATCGCCGGAGCCGTAAGCAAACTTTTGTTCCCACCCAAATCGAATGCCTCAAGTGTTCGTTTACCGCTCAACTCTAAATTTCCCGCAGCCAGATTTGCCACTCCGGCATTCGCCAAAATCACAATCCGCCTTAATAAATCAAGGTCTTTATCATCTTTTAAATCTCCAACCGCTTCTTCCAAAAACTGTGTGGCAGACTTTGCATCCTTGCCATCGGGTTTAACCAGATAGGCAATTCCGAGATTGGCTTTCGCCAGAGTTAAATGGGGATTCAGGGTTAATGCCTGATTTAATGCCTCGACCGCCTGTCGCCAAAGGTTCGCATCCTTCCCGCGACCACGGTCTTCCAGACTTCTTGGACGAGTGTAAAATCCCGTCGTCAAGATATGCCCGACATCAAAATCGCGAATATCATCGGGACTGAGCAGGTCGCAATATTGCATCAACCGGGCATATCCGAGGTTTGCCCAGGCTTCGTAACAATCGGGAAATTGTTTGACCACCAAATCAAAACAGCGCTCTGCCGAACCGAATTGTTCAACCGCTAAAAACACTACCCCGCTGCGAAAGGCGCTCATTGATGACCAGAGCGTGGCGCGTTCCTTATCCATCTTTTCGAGCCGCTGTGACCACGAAGGGTGAGAAACCGAAATCGCTTCAAGCGGCGAATACTCCATTCCCAATTCGATGAAGCGACGCATTCCGCCAAGCGCATCTTGAAACGCATAACCGGATGCCAGCGTCAGCATCATGCCGTTTTTATCAGCATTCAGTTCCTGTTCGCGGGAAAAAGCAGTCAATAAAAATTTGGTCTTTCCGGTTGCCCGCACGGCTTTTACATGCCCCAGGGTATGATGGGAAATTTCATGCCCAAGCACGTATGCCAGGCGCGCATCGTTGCCTTCGATAATTTTCGTCAGCAAAGACATATTCACAACTACAACCGGATAATACTGGCTCTGGATGCTCACTAAGGTTGCAAAGGCATCCGGCACATTGGGGTCTTTATTCATTCCCTTCTGTTCGTCTTCCGAAATGACATATAGGAAGGGAGGAAATTTAATGCCTGCGGGCGCTTTGGCATTACTAAGAGTTTTAGCCCAAACATCTTTTAATAAAATGATATTCGGGTCAGCGGGGTCAATGCCTCTTCCCAGTTCAACCCTGGACTGCGCCTGTGCAGCAATTTGAAAAATCGCGATGAAAAAGCAACAAAAAAGGATTGCGAGGAGTTGCTTTGCCAGATGTGTTTTACCCGATGGATTAAACAAGGCTGTGGATTCATTCATATAAAATCACCGAACACGGAAAATGATTCTCGAACAATGTCAGACCTAATTATTTTTAGCAACACTGCGAATAAACAATCTTTCGATTGACCAGTTAAGCGGAACTTCTGCGACAGGACCGCGCGTGCCTGTGCGTAAATCATCAATTAAACTCTCAAACATCCCTTGTCCGCCTTTTCGTTGAATCGCGCCGGTAAATTCCAAAACCTTGGGGTCGCTTAATCCGACTTCATCATCCGTGGTTATCAGAATATAAGTATCCAGTCCGAATGGCGGAACATATTTAATCATTCCGGGAGTGCCCAGTAATTCAACCGGCTGTGGGTTGCTCGGATTTTTGGGGATTTTATTTTCGACATTGCCAAAGCGATTAAACAATAAATAGCCGGTTCCTTCGCTATCAATGGTAAACACATAAACCCGTTGGGGTTTGATATCCGGTTTCAATTGCCCTTTATCGGCGACCAGCACCAAATCAAATTTCTGCCCTTCTTTGACTTCACACGGAACCGGCTCTCCGTTTTTTCGACAATTGCCGGTTACCAGTTCACCGGTGTCGGTATTTCTCAAGGCAAGTTTATAAGGGAAATTGCGACCTTCATTGGGCGCATCCAGTTGTAACCACCCGCGAATTTTTCCGAGCGTCACTACACGGTCGGTTAAGCTTTCAATGGTTTGATTCCAGGTCTCTCCCGTTCCTTCAAGCCTGAACCAATCACTTCGTGAAGGTAACGGGTCATTTGCCGATGTACTAGTCGCCAATCTGCTACCGGGACGAACCCAGGCATATTCCAAACTGCTTTCAATCATTCGCCCAACAAGAAAGTATTGGGCATTGTCAGGGGAATTTGATACTGCAATCGCTTCCCTGCGTGTCCCTTTGCCGATTTGCAAGTTTTGAGCAATCTCTTTTACCGGCGGCAGGTGAATAAATAATTTAATTTTTTTCACTTCACTCAATTTGGCGATGACATCGCTGGCGACAATATTCGCGCCTAAATTCTCCACCGTTTCCGCAAGCTTCAATTTCCAACCATTGTCATAGAATATAATCGCCAATGGTAAATTTGCGGGTGATTTACTAATTTCTGTCGGGTCATCTAACCATTCGATTTTTGGCGATGACTTTAATTTATTAATTTCTGCTGTCTGTTTTTCAATATCTCGAAAATCCACAGCCTGTGGAATCCACACGGTTAAAATGGCGTGGTCGCGAGTCACCCAACGGTCTAAGACGAAAATATCGCCTTTCGTGATGTTTTTCGCATTGCCTTCAATAACCAGCGCATCGCAGGAATCGATGCCGTTCAATTTGGTTATTTTCAGGCGAACCGGCGGCTCTTTGGTGGCGGTTTGCTTTTTTAACTCACAATCAGTATTTAAACCCATTGCCAACCCGCCTTGAAGCGTTACCAGATTGCCATCCTTACTGATAACGGCAACCGTCGGCAAATCGGTTGAGGCGGCATCCCATCCAAACAAGGCTCTTTTCAAGCGACGGGCTTCACCGGAAATCACCGGCTGTTCATTCACCCCATCGCCTTTCATAAACGCGACAACCCGTTGATAAATTTTTTCAGCCGATTCGTTGGGCGAAACCGTCGGTGATTTCAATACATTAACCAGAGAATATGCAAGATTGCCGCGCCAGATACCGTTTCGCATGCGTTCTTTGGCTTCCTGATAATCCTGTGCCGCGGCAATCACCAACGCGCCACGTTCTTCGGCAGATTTTTCCGGGCGTTTGCCGTCCTTCACATCATTTTCATCAAACGGTAAAGCGCGAACTCGTTCAGCTATCGGATAACCGGCTCCGCGCGCATTTGAACCGCTGTGGCAACTATCGGAAATCACCGTCAACACCACACCTTTATCAATGGCTCGATTATAAAGGTCGGCTAATTCCTTATCGCGAATATCGCGCGCGCCTTTGAAAGAATCAGCCGGAACGATGCTCTCATCATATTTATCATCTTCGATTGATGCCGAATTTTTTACTTTCGAGCCATGTCCCGAATAAAAGAAAAAGCAAATATCACCGGGTTTCGTATCGTCAATCAGATGTTTTTGAAAGGTCTGCAAAATATTTTCGCGGGTGGCTTCCTGGTCTTTTAAAACGGTTATTTCGGTAAACCCGAATTTTGATTTCAGAACGGTTTCCATCTCTTCAATATCTTTTGCCGGGCCACAAAGATTTCCGAAAGCGCTGCGTCCGGGGGTGCCGCTCACCGCGCCGCCTTTGGCTTGTCCAGATGAATTCTTAACGGCTGGAACTCTTTGAGATTTGGTTATCGCAACCTTACTTTTTTGCGGTTTAACGGCGGTAGGTTCACTGAATTCTCCATCCGGTTTGCATTGATTCAAACCAACACCAGGTTGATATAAATTGATGCCCACTAAAAGCGCGCGTCGGGTCGATGATTGAACAGCTTGATTGGGATGGTTTATTGCTTCAGCCGTATCGCTTTTTGAAATCTGCGAAAACGATAAAACTAAAATCAAAAAAGTAAAAAAGAATTTCCGTACCATCTCAACGACTCCGGGTTACATCCTCGAATTAGCCAACGGGGCAACCCCAGCGTTGCCCCGATAAATCCGCAAATTACTGATACAACCGCCAGGTGTAGCTGTCTAAACAATTCACCGCGTTGGGTCCCCAGGTAAAGCGGCTGCCATCATCAAATATGGCGACCGCATATAATTTGGTGGCTCCTGAACCGGTGTAGCAGTACGCATCGCCCCAGGGTGAAAGCGTGCCGCGATAGCTTCCATCCACGTAGATGCGAATATAAAAGCCGGTTCGATTATCAACAAAGACGGCGCACGTACCGGCACCTTTGCTCCGCGCCCCACCTTTTTTCGGAGGAGCCGGTATATTACTGCTCGTGCTATTGGTGTCCGAATCGCTTTTTATATTTTCATCGGCTCCGCCCCCGCGACTTTTTTGAGCGTGCGATTCCACAACTTTACCTTTGCCTTTTTGCGCGGCGCTTGCCTCAACCAATGAGCCGGTATGAATTAAGGGTAAAAGAAATACAGCCAGAACCATCCCCACAAAAGTTGTTTTCACTTTCATCAGTTCCTATCTCCTAATTGTTTTTGAAAGATACGTAATCCCGTGATTACGAAGTTGACACAAGGACAGACACCCTTGTTTGCAGAGCCTTACGAAACGATAGAATGAATAAAAAAATTTCCCTTGCGATTTTTTTATTCAACTATTCAGGATAAGGCTCATTTAAACACACCCAGCAATTCAAAGCCCATCTCTCGTTATGGTTTTCAAAATGCCTGGATTGAAATTGAATGTGCTGGAAACGAATTTGCAATTAAAACGATGAAATAATACTACTCGGATTTTATTTGCGTCCATAGCCGGTCATAAATGTTTATCGCCTCGCCAAGCTCTTCGATAAATTCACAACGTTCAAGCAATTCGATTGGTGGATACGCCGCTTCATTAGTTAATAATTCCGGTTTGATTAAGCCCCGGGCAGCGCGATTGGGCGAAGAAAAACCTGTATCGTTAGCGATTTCGGCAGCAATTCGCTGGTCTAAAACAAAGTCGATAAATTCCAAAGCCAGTGCTTTATGGCGCGCAGATTTTGGAATGCAAAGGTTATCAACAAAAATCGTGCAACCTTCTTTTGGGACGACATAACCGATATTGGGATTATCAGCCATCACCTTGGCAATCTGCCCGCTGTAAGCCTGAGTAATCCATATGTCACCCGATAGCAACATCTGATCAAAGCCACCTGAATCATAGGCTTTGACAAGCGGTTTCTGCCCGGATAACAGTTTTGCCGCACTGGAAATTTCCGCTTCGTTTTTACTGTTCAATGAGTACCCTTGATATTTCAACATCGCGCCAAGGGTTTCGCGGACATCATCAAGCATGGCAATGCGGTCGCGATATTTTTCATCCAGCAGCGACGACCAACTCTCAATCGGTTCTGTAATTTTATCCTTTCGATAGGCGATACCAGTGGTTCCCCACATATAAGCGATTGAAAACCGGTTTTGCGGGTCATAAGGCAGACCGACAAATTGCGAATCAAGGTTGGAAAAATTGGCAATCGCATCAAGGTTGATTTCTTCGATTAGCCCTTGAGCTTTTAACACCGAAACCATGTAATCGCTGGGAACGATGAGGTCGTAACTTGCGCCGCCGGATTGTAATTTAGCAAGCAACGCTTCATTTGAATCATAAAGTTCGATATTTAATTTCGTACCATATTTTGCTTCAAATTCCTGAACGACCTGGTCAGGCAGATAATTTGACCAGATAAAAATATTCAATTCGCCGCCTTGAGTTGATTTCGCCTGCCCGCCGAAGGCAAAAAAGGTCAGGACGCCGATAGCCGCGATTCCCGCTACGCCAACCCATTTCGATGATTTGCCTGATGAAATTTTTTCAGAAACAAAAACCAACAAAATGGTGACGAGTAATAAAATCGTTGAGATGGCATTGATTTCAGGCGTTACGCCGGTCTTTACCATCGAATAAATTTTTATCGGCAAGGTTGCCGCCCCAGGTCCTGCCACAAAACTGGTGATGACAAAATCATCAAGAGAAATCGTAAAAACCAGTAAGGCGGCTGAAATAATCCCCGGCAAAATAATCGGCAGCGTCACGCGGAAAAAGGTTTGCAGTGGCGTCGCGCCTAAATCCATCGCGGCATCTTCAAGTCGCCGGTCGAACCCCGCGACTCTGGCGCGCACTACAAAAATTACATACGACACGGCAAACGCCACATGGGCGATGACGACGGTTGAAATGCCAAACTTAAAACCGACTAATCCGAACAAGGCTGCGCTCGCAAAACCGATAACGATTTCAGGAATGATGACCGGCAGATAAACCAGTGATTCGGTTGCCTGACGATAACGCCAACGGTAACGCGCCAGCGCCATTGCCGCAGCCGTACCAATCAAAGTGGCAATAATTGTCGTTAAGGTCGCGATAATCAGACTCATCCTTAACGAAGCGATCAATTCATTATCTTTGTAAGCCAGTTGATACCAGCGCCAGGAAAAGCCTTGCCAGATGGCGCTGAACCGCGAATTGTTAAACGAAAGCACCACCAGTACGATTATCGGCGCGTAAAGAAAGAGGTAAACCGAAGAGGTAAAGACGCTCAGTCCATTGGGAATCCATCGGTTTCGCTTTTTCATAGGGGTTGAATATCTTTGAGCTTTCACCATTCGTCAAGCCCATCATTCGTTTGTCAGTTGCCTTTTCACTGTTTAGAATTAACACTCGTTTTTATCATTCCATAATGATTACTGGTAGAAATTTTAAGGAGAGGGCAGATTGTTCGCTTTAATCAATTTATTTTTTCTGGTTATTCAAGCACCACAGAATCAAGGAATTTCGTTAGTCGATTTATTGTTAAAAGCCAGCCCGATTGCCAAAGGCGTTCTCATCCTTTTATTGCTTTTCTCAATCGCGTCCTGGGCAATCATTTTTTCCAAATGGCGCGCGCTCAAAAATGCCGAAAGCGCGACTGATGATTTCCTGACCTCTTTTGGTAAACGCGATAAAAAACTATCCGATTTAATGATGGAATCGGATTATCACAAAGCCAGTCCGCTGGCGCGAATTTTTGCCGCCGGATATGACGAGGTGACCAATCAAATCAGCGGTGGCGCGGGTCGCGTCCAGAGTCTCGATGCCATCAATCGCGTACTGCAATCGGCGACCATCAACGAAGTCAGCGATATGGAAAAAAGTTTAAGCTGGCTGGCGACGGCTGCGAATGCCTCACCATTTATCGGGCTATTCGGAACTGTGGTCGGCATTATCATCGCCTTTCAAGGGTTGAGTGCCGCATCCACCTCTTCGATTCAATCGGTTGCGCCCGGCATTGCCGAAGCGCTCATTGCTACAGCCGCGGGGATTGCCGCCGCCGTACCCGCTTCGATTTTTTACAACTATTTTCTCAATCGCATAAAATCACTAAGCGCAAAAATGGATCGCTTCTCTCTGGAAATGTTGAACATCATCGAAAGGAATTATGTGAAATAGTTTTTAAACACCGGTTCAGCGTAATACTCGAAAGCGTTACCCCAAAGGTAAAAAAACAGGCAATTCGATATGGCATTCAAAGATCAACAAGGGCGAACCCAAACATCACTTTCAGAGATTAACGTCACACCACTCGTTGATGTAATGTTGGTGTTGCTGGTGATTTTTATGGTTACGGCTCCGATCATTCAAACCGGCATCGATGTCAATTTACCCAAAACCAGCGAAACAAAAACTGAACAACCCAAAGCCAATGCCGTTGTAGTGAGTATTGATAAGGACGGAAATATTTTTTTAAGCACCCAATCAGAAGCCAAACAGGTAAATGTGAATGATTTGCCGAAATTATTAAAAGATAAATTGGGAAGCAGCGGTGAGCGCAAAGTTTACATACGCGGCGACGGTGAAACACCCTATCGAATCATCGCTTATGTTTTGGATTTGGCGAAACAGGCTAGTGCCGAGGTCAGTTTGGTTACCGAGCCAACCGTGAAGAAGAAATAGTCATCCATTAAATTGCCGAGAGTATAATCAACATTCAAAATTAAGTTTGAGCGAACGCTGTGACGAAATCATCAAAACAATCCAATAAAACCGGGCGATTCGGGTTGATTGGCTCATTGGTTTTTCATTTAACCCTGCTTGCCGGATTGTTTTACTGGTTTCAAAGCCCATCGGTTCAGCAAATCATCGCGGCGGGCGAAGGTGAAGGCGGCGAAGGTGGCGGTGGGGCAATTCAAATCGGCGTCGCTGATGCCTCACAAATTTTAGGCTTCGCCAAACCTCAAAATGTTTCTTTCGTTGGCGATGAAAATAACCCGATAAACAATACCCGGATGGAAACCGAAAGACCGGAATCTCAACCGGATGATGAAGCCTTGCTGCCACCAACTGAAAAACCAACATCAAAACCTGACGCGATAAAAACCGATAGACCGGTTGCGCCACAGGAAGAAAAAGTTTTTACCGGCAAAGAGGAACGCGGCGGGTCAACCTCGCAATCGGCACAGGTCGGTCGCAGTTACGGCTCACCAACTCCCGGCGCGGTTGGCGGCGTCAGTCTTGGAAATGGCAGCGGGTACGGAGGCGGCACAGGATTGCCGGGCGGGTCTGCCTATGGTCGCTTGATTCAACAGATTCTCAGTCGCAATTATAATCCACCGGTAAATGAAAATTCCCCGCCACAGGAAGTCATCATCTTGTTGCGAATCGCCAGAGATGGTCAGATACTTTCAATTTCCGGTGGACGAGTTGCGCCACAATACATCAAACAACGAAGTTCGATTGCGCTGGTCAATAATGCGGCTGAAAGAGCCGTGCTCGCAGCAAATCCCTTACCGGCATTTCCTGCGGGATTTCTTTCAAATGTGCAGGAAGCCGTAGCCGAAGTCAGATTTCGTTTTCCAAAATAAATATTGCGATTGGTCATCCATCATTATTCATTGGTAAAATTTTTGTCGCTCAATAACCTTCAATTAAAAATTTATGAATAGACGGCAATTTAACAAACTTGCATTCTTAACACCGTTGGCATCTTGCTTGATGCCTGCAATTTTTGCTCAGGAAAATCAAACTGACATCAAAAAGCAGGTTGGCACGATCATCGTCACACCCGGCAATGGTCCGAATCTTGCGCTTGCTGATTTCGTGGCGCGTTCCAGCGGCATCGATAGCGCGGTCAATGAATTCAACCAGACTTTGCTTGCCGATTTGGAGTTCGCCGCAATTTCAGGAATTGTCGGTAAAAGTTTAAATCCCAAATCACTGGTTCCCGACCCCGCGTCTTTGAAATATGAGGAATGGAGCAGCGACCCCACAAAAGCCGACTACGTTGCCTTTGGCAATATTCAAAGCGGTCTGGCATCGGATTGCTATCTGTTTGATGTCAAAACCAAAGCGCAACTGATTGCTTCGCGACACACCGGCAATGCGCGACGCATAGCGCATGAGTTTGCCGATGAAATTGTGAAATTGCTAACCGGACGTGACGGCATTGCGACCTCGCGAATCGCTTATGTTTCAGGCAATGCGATAAACTTGATGGATTATGATGGATTCAATGCCGGTGGGTTTGCCAGTGATGGGTCACGCAATCGGTTCCCGCAATTTTCACCCGATGGTCGCTATATTGCCTATGTCAGTTTCAAAACCGGGGTGCCCAACATCGTGGTTCGCGCGGTGGGAGGCGGATTAGTTGGTGGCACCAATTTTCGTTCGACGACATCTTCGCCATCAATTTCACCGAGCGGTCAACTGGCATTCAGTTCGGCAATCAGCAACGATGGGTCGATGGAAATTTATGTATCCAGCCTTGATGGCTCAGGGTTGAGAAGACTGACAAAGACCAATAAAACCGTGAATATTTCGCCGCGCTGGAATCCTGCAACGGGTCGCGAAATCGCTTTTATTTCCGATAGAGGCGGGTCGCCTACGGTTTATGTCATGGATGCCAGCGGCGCAAATCAACGTGTGCTGGTTGGGCGTGGCGGTCATGCAGATTCGCCGTCGTGGTCGCCGGATGGTCGCTATATCGCGTTTACTTATGGTGGCGCGGGCGGGTATCAAATATTCGTAACCGATGTTGCCTCCGGTCAGTTATTGCAATTAACCAGTGAAGGTCGAAATGAAAGTCCAACCTGGTCGCCTGACAGCCGTCACATCGCCTTTCAATCAACCCGAAGCGGGAGATTGGAAGTTTGGCAAATGCATATCGATGGCACAGGGCAACGTCAGGTGTCAAAAGGTGGAGGACGCTCTCCGAGTTGGGGAAAATAAATTCATAAATCTGAAAGGAGATTCAGGATGAAACAACCAAATAATCGAAGTCTTGCAATTCTCTTTATTTTGGCGCTCGCAGTCTTTCTCACTGCCTGCGCTAAACCCAAAGTACAACTTTCGGTCAATCGTGATCGCATTCAACAGGGTGAAGATGTCCGCGTCACCTGGAATTCCAAAGATGCTAAAGAGGTAACCATTAACGGTGAAAAGGTCGATAAAACCGGAACCAAAGTTTATCTGCCGAATTCGACAACCACCTACACAGCGGTCGCAACGCGCGGAAAAAAGGAAGCCCGCGATAGTAAGGTTGTCAATGTAGACCCACGCGCCGCCGCGCCGACCATTTCCATTACCGCCGATCAAGGGGCAATTGAAAGGGGTCAAAGCACGACCATTCGCTGGAATTCAACCAACGCCGACCGCGTGTCAATTTCTGATTTGGGTTCGGTTCCTGCTGCGGGTTCGCGCGCCGTCAGCCCATCACAATCCACAACCTATACGGCAACTGCCTTGGGTCCCGGCGGCACCGCCAATGCCTCAGCTCGTGTGACCGTGACTTCTCCGGCAACACCTTCGGGGGTCACCGAAGACCGTCCTCGCACCATCGGTTCACCGACAAATCCGAGTGTGGCTTTAACCTTCAGTCAAAGGGTGCAAGCCATCTATTTCGATTTTGACAGTGCTGACCTTTCTGAAGAGTCAAAAGAAAAACTTCGACAAGCGGCGGCTTGGCTCACCCAGGGGACGAATCGTTCAATTGCTTTTCGTATTGAAGGAAATTGCGACCCACGCGGAACCGAAGAGTATAATATCGGTCTTGGCGAACGCCGCGCTCAATCCGCACGTGAATTTCTGGTCGCCGCAGGCGTCGATGCGAGTCGTATTTCAACAGTCAGTTACGGTGAAGAAAACGCCACAGGTGCAGGTGAATCCGGTTGGGCTAAAGACCGACGTGATGATTTCATTTACATCAGTGGCGGTTCCAATTAGGGTAAAACTGTGACACTGTCCGGTTTTCTCAAAACAAAGGTGATTTTTATGTTTTCAAAACGATGGTCTGGTTTGCTGGGTTTTGTGCTGGTGTTGACGCTATCAATCAGCGCCCTTGCTGAGGATAAGAAAGAGGCGCAAATTCTTGAACTCAAGCAAACGGTTGATGAATTAAAAGCCGAACTCATCGTTCTGCAAAGACAGGTGCGAACGATGCAGGAATCGATGGATAGAAACAGCGGTCAATTGAACACGCTGATTACCCAAATCGTTGACAACGTCAACGCCATTCGACAGGGTCAAAGCCGCGTCGCGGAAGGTGCGATGAGCGCGGTCAATGAAGTCAATGGTCTGGGTGAACGATTATCGGCAACCAATCAACGCATTGATAAACTGTCGGAACAACTGGCGGATTTAAAGAAGACGGTGGAAAACCTGCCAAAACTTCCAACCTTCACACAGATTACGCCAGGCAACCCCGACCAGCTTTTCGCCGCCGCTTATGGCGATTATTCGCGCGGCAATTACGACCTGGCGATTAGCGAATTTCGTCAATATGTGGAAACCTATCCATCCAGTGAAATGGCAGATAACGCCCAGTATTGGATTGGGGAAACGCTTTTCGCCAAAGGAAGATTTGCCGAAGCGGTAACCGAATTTGACAAGGTGATTACGATTTTTGCCAAAGGCGATAAGGTTCCGGCGGCGCGCTTTAAAAAGGCGTTGGCGTTGAGCGAACTTGGTCAAAGCGATCTTGCCAGGGCGGAATTTCAAGCCTTGCTGAAACTCTATCCCAAAAGCAATGAAGCGGTTTTAGCCAAACAACGCCTGGATGGGGGTCAATAATTTGGTAAGAGCCGGGTAATGAATGATATTTCCGGCTCTTTTTATTTACCATTCCACTCTTTAAATAGACGGCTTTTTAACATCGTTCAACTTGACTGAACTGGTTTCAAACCTATTCTTTGTATTGACACTTCATTCATTTTGACTTAAATTTCGGACGAAGATTTTCTTAAAATCCTGCCCCTCAAAAAATACCCCGCTGCCCCTCCCGAAGGTTACGGCATTCCAGCACTATTGATTTTCCAAGATGAAAAATCATTCATACGGCAAATACCAGATTGTAATTTTAGGGGACGAGCAAAAATCGGCTGTCGCCTTAAAACGGGTGCTTGAAACTACCGGTTATCGAGCATTGATTGCGACTTCGGTCGAATCGGCTTATTCACAAATCTCAACAAATTTAACCTCATTATTTATCATTGAATCATCCGCCTCAAAAGTAACCGGTCAACTGACCCCAACTCACTTGGATGAACCCTCATCAACCCTCTGGAAACTGGATTGGGCGAAACGCGCGCTCGAACTGATTAAAGATTTACGAAGTTATTCGATACCCGCTGAATTTCCGATTCTGGTTATAACCAAAACGCAAAATAGCAAGGATAAAGTGGCATGGCTTGAAGCCGGAGCGACCGCTATATTAGCCAAGCCTTATACCAAAGGCGAGTTGATTTCGCGGGTAAAATCTCTGGTGAAATCCTGGGGCGAAGACATCGAAAAATCGGAGAAATTTGAACAATTAAACATTCTCCATTCCGTCAGCACGGTGCTTGCCAGTTCGCTCGACCCTGACGTTTTACTCCAGGGAACCTTGAAGGTGTTGGTTAATGATTTCCATGCCGATGCCGGGGTTATCTATCAGCGAAATCCGCTTTCTCAATCGGTCAATCTCGCTGCGCATTACGGATTTGAATTTAATGACCGGGAGATGGAAGGTTGTCTGATTGATTTTTATTTTGGAACCGCTTTTTCAATTCAGGATACCCCTTTCATTCTTCATGATATTCCTGAATCATCCTGTATCAAACGACTCGGCGAACCGCTTTCGCAGTTAAGAACGCTCATTTGCGCGCCTTTCGGTATCAACGGCAGTATTACCGGTGCCATCTGTCTTTTCTCCAATTCACCGCAAGGTTTTTTAAAACAAAATGCCGGGTTGCTCTCAACCATCTGTAACCAGTTGAGTATCGCTCTGGAAAATGCGCGATTGTATATCGAAACCAAAAAGAGCGCCTCACAACTGTCTTTCGTTTACAATCTCGGCAACAATTTGATGACCTCTCTGGAACTTGACCAGTTGTTGAGCTATGCGGTTTTTTCGGTTGGCAAGGCGCTGGCTTGTGATGTTTGCGCGGTGATTATCAAACAGGAAGATAATCTTGAGCACCTGGCAGCCGCGAAATATTCGCGTGTACAGAGCGAAGGCGCAAATAAAGAAAACTGGTTTGATAGCGCCAAGGTAAAAAATTTCCTTGAAAAAATTGAGCCGAACAATTTACAACCGTCAATTGAAATTCGGATTTCCGAAAAAATTCTCAAGGATAAAAATATCTCCCTTGAAACCATCGCGACATTGGAATTCGACGGCACCATCCTGGGGATGGTGGTTTGTGGTAGTTATGTTTCGCGACCGATGAGTTCGGATGACCAGCGTCTATTGATTTCCGTCGCTCAACAACTGAGTCTAGCTATCAGAAACATCGAGCTTTATCAAAATTCCAAAGATACTTCGATAAACCTTGCAGTCGAAGTCTCTGCCCGAACCAAAGAGATTGAGGAACAGAAACGATTTACCGAAAAGATTATCGACTCGCTTCCGGTTTCGCTTTATGTCGTGGATAGAGACCTGCGAATCGTGGCTTGGAATCGCAACCGAGAGTTGGGTGGAAGCGGCATCAGTCGAGAAGCCGTGCTTGGGAAAAATGTCTTTAAGGTTTTAATGCGACAACCCCGCCTTAAACTCCAGGAAGAATTCTTGGATGTCTTCCGCACCGGAAAAATTATTTCGCTCGAACAGGAAACCTTTGAAGACGGTCAGAAAAAAATCTGGAAAATAAATAAAATTCCCATGCGGGTGGATAATGCCGAAGTCTCTCATGTCATCACGGTTGGTGAAGACATCACCGATCAGAAAAAGATGAATGAAGCGGTGATTCACGCGGAAAAACTGGCATCCATCGGCAGACTCGCCGCCGGCGTGGTTCACGAAATTAATAATCCGCTGGCAACCATTGCCGCCTGTGCCGAAGCCCTGCTTTCACGTATTTCAGATATTCAAGGCGACGATACCCAGGTTGATTTCAAAGAGTATTTGCAAATCGTCAAAGACGAAGCTTTCCGGTGTAAAACCATCACCAATAATTTATTGGAGTTTTCTCATCAACGGCAATCCGAGAAATTTTTATGTGATATTAACCAGATCATTGATCAAACGCTGCACCTCGTCAAACATCATCCCAAGATCGGCAAGATGACGATTGTGAAAGAACTTGATGATGAAGTTGCGCCGGTCTATGTCAATGAAGGGCAAATGAAACAGATTTTTATCGCCCTGATTTCCAACGCCTATGATTCGATGAACGGCGATGGCACCCTGACGATTCGCACAAAAGCCTTAAAAAACCCTGAAAAACAGGTGTCCGCAGAATTTATCGACACCGGTTGCGGGATTTCCTCTGCCAATCTATTAAAAATATTCGACCCGTTTTTTACCACCAAACCCATCGGCAGAGGAACCGGACTCGGTTTATCCGTGTGTTATGGAATTGTCACCGATCATGGCGGAAAAATCGAAGTTGATTCTATCGAAGGTCACGGCGCGACGTTCCGCATTCTCTTACCCATTTCCGAACCTGCCCCTTTTATGTCGTCCCAACGACTACATAGTCGTCCAATTGAAACAGAGAGGGTTCAATGAGCGCAAATGCCAGTATCAATTTGCTGATTGCCGAAGATGAAAAAAATCTAGGCATTGTTTTACAGCGGGAATTGACGCGATTGGGGCATCGTGTCACCCTGGTTCATGACGGTGAAGCCGCAGTTCAAGTTGCCAAGGAGAATGATTTTGACATCGCTTTGCTGGATATCATGATGCCGGGTCGAAGCGGTTTAGAGGTTTTACGAGAATTGCGAGAACTTGAACAGCCTCCTGAAGTGCTGATGATGACCGGACACGCGACGGTTGAAACCGCTCTGCAAGCCATGAAGATGGGGGCTTACGATTATCTGACCAAACCCTGTCTGATCAGCGAACTCGACGCCATTCTGCAAAAAGCCTTTGAAAAACGGCAACTGCGGCAGGAAAACCTGGTGCTGCAATCGCGTCTGCGATACAAAGAAAAAGCGCCCGACATTGTTATCCGCAGCGATAAAATGCGCGTTATTCTTGATCTGGTTCGCAAAGTCGCTTCATCGAATGCCATCGTTTTGGTGACCGGCGAATCCGGCACCGGCAAAGAACTGATCGCCAACACCATTCACCATTTTTCACAACGATTCAATGGCCCATTTATCGACATTAGTTGTGCGGCAATTCAGGAAACGCTGCTTGAATCCGAACTTTTCGGTTATGAACCCGGCGCTTTTACCGGCGCACAAAAACGCAAACTGGGATTATTTGAACTGGCAAATCATGGCACGCTTTTTCTTGATGAAATCGGGGAAATGAATCTGACCTTACAATCCAAATTATTACGTGTACTGGAAACGCAATCTTTCTATCGCGTCGGGGGAACCAAAAAAGTCGAAGTTGATGTTCGTATTGTTGCTGCCACCAATCGGGATTTAGAAAAGGATGTGACCGAGGGCAAGTTCCGGGGTGATTTACTCTACCGCATTAATAATTTCACCATCAAATTACCGTCTTTGCGAGAAAGACCCGAAGACATTCCGGCACTTGGGGAAACTTTTTTAAATCAGATTCGCGGCAATCGCCAGATACGATTCAGCAAAGAAGCTATGGAATGTCTGTTAAGTTATAACTTCCCGGGCAATGTTCGCGAGCTGAAAAATGTCGTTGAACGGGCGGTGATTCTCTGTCCCAATCAAGAAATTACTCCAGACGATCTCCCCATCGAGGTGCGGAATGAACGAATAGATATTTTCAATCCATCAATGCAAGAGGAAGATATTCCGGCAAATCTCGACGAATTGAAACGCAAGCAGATTCTCAATGTTCTGGAACAAACCGGCTGGCATCAGGGAAAAGCTTCGGAAATGTTGGGGATTTCACCAAGTACGTTATACCGTCAATTGAAATCCTATGGACTGACCCGAACCCGTAGAATTACGAATTTCTAATCTCGTTTTATTTTCACTGAAAGAGCAGAACCAGAAGATTTGTGGTTCTGCTTTTTTTATTAGCCTCAGTAAGACCAATGGTTCGGACAAAACTAAGCGGCAATAACCGCATAATTTCGTAACGAATCGTATTCAGGATGATTTTTTATCAAACTTGGCTCCAGAGCTAACTTTGAAATAATCATCTCCAGAAACTGTTC